>NZ_JBDJPF010000001.1:0-247687 GCF_054957865.1 Streptomyces xingningensis | reverse complement strand
GCCTTGCGATGCACCGCGCCAGACACCGCAGGGCCCGCACCGACCCATCGGACACGCCCCAGGGCACCCGCCATGATGCTCGCCGCGGGGGCGTGGCGCGAGGGTGCCTCGCCGGTGTCCGGGGCGGTCGGGTGGCCGGTCCGGGCACCGGCATTTCGGAATCAAATGTTCCGGATTATCCGGGCGGCTGCTCGGGATGTTCCGGGGAATTGCAGTCGCGGCTCCTGTGCAGGGATCCCGTCCGGGAATTTCCGGGAATTTTCCGGAGCTTTCCGGGGGGCCGGTGGGGGCGTCCGGAAAAGGTGTGGTGAATTCACCGCCGACAGCCGGCGGGGCGTGTGGGGAGGTGGCTGGGAATATCCCCGTGCGGGTGACTCGCGGTGCGGTAAACCAGGCCCGGGTTCTCTGTGACAGAAGTGTGACCCATGGTCCGGGGCCCGGTGGCCTTACGGTGGCGGCCATGGTGCCTTCGCCGAACCTTCCCCCCGACCCCGACGACGACCCCGAGGGCTATGTCGGGCTGGACGCCGACAGCGCGGCCGCCCGGGCGCGGGAGCGCGGCTGGTCGGCCGTGCGCGCGCTGCCGCCGGGCACGCTGATCACCCTGGAGTATGTGGCCGGCCGGCTGAACTTCGAGGTCCGGGGCGGCACCGTACGGCGCTGCTGGAAGGGCTGAGCGCCGGTACACGACAGAACCGGCGGGCCGTCCTTCGACGGCCCGCCGGTTCCGGGTGCTCCCGCGTGGGTCAGACGGTCCGCCCGCGGCCCGTCGCCGGGACCGGCGGCGCGGTGCGCGGGGTGCGGTCGGAGTGCGGTGGGCGGCGGCTGCCGGTCGGGGTGACCGGAGTCCGCTCGGAGCGGGTGGTGTGCGGCCGGGAGGGCAGGTGCGGACGGGCGTCCGCCGCCCGCCCGGCACGGCTGCCGGCACCCACCGGCTCCCGGGCGGGCAGCCGGTCGTCGGCCGCGGGGCGAGGCGCCCACAGCCTGATCCCGGCGGGCGCGGCCGACGCCGCCGGAGCCGGCGCACCGCGCTCGCGCAGCCGGGCCCAGGCGGTGAACAGCCAGCTCTCGGCGCGGGTCATCAGGGGCTCGAACCAGGGCAGCGCGAGCAGCACCAGCAGGCCCGCCGTCCAGCCGAGCGTCACATCGCTCATCCAGTGGGTTCCGAGGTAGACGGTCGTCATGCCGACGCCGAGCGCCAGCAGCGCGGCTGCCACCGAAGCGATCCGGCGGGCCCGTGGCGTGGTGGCCAGATAGGCCAGCACCCCCCAGGTGACCACGGCGTTGGCGGTGTGGCCGGAGGGGAATATGTCGCCCCCGGCGAACATCTCGTTGGAGCCGATGACGGTGGCGTAGTGCGGTCCGAGCCGGCCCATCCCTATCTTGGCGGCGCCGACCGTGGCATTGAGCAGCAGCAGCGAGGTGCCCAGCACCAGCAGCGGCCGCAGGGTCCTGCGGCGGTATGAGCACCAGCCCAGCCAGGCGGCCACCGCGACGGCGGTCGGGCCGCGCTGGCCCAGGACCACGAAGTAGTCGAGGAACGTGTGGATCTCCGGCCACTGCTTGTACGGCCGGAAGAGCATGACCTGCCAGTCGAACCGCACCGGCCAGGACGTGGTCAGCACGCCGACCACGATCGCCGCGTAGACCACGGAGGTTGCCACGAAGATCCCCAGCCGGGTCCGGGTCATCCGCGGCCGCACGGGCTCGGTCGGGCGCTCCTCCGCTTGGACGAGCTCGTCGTTGGTACGCACCCAAACGACGTTACATTGCGTGATGGGAAGGTTCGGCCGATCGGGGCCTTTTGTGATGACGATGTGATGTGGAATGGGTCTCAAACGCGACTTTCGGCGCGTTTGATGTGGCCGGGTCCAGCGAAATAAGAATGAGCTAAAGAATCCTTGCCGGGCGGCAGTCGAGTGCCTGCTCCACCTTTAATTCTTTTCGTTTGCGGATGTTTATCGGCGATTGGCCGAACGGTCCCGCACCGTTTCCCGCCACTCCCGTTGAGCGCTCCGTTGGGCCGCCGCGGATAAAGATCACGGCGGACCGGAGCCGTGCAGCCAGAACGCCCCGTAACAGGCCCCCGCCAGCGCAACCACACCCATCACGACCGCCCCGCGGATCATACGCAGCCTCGCCAACGCCACGGCAAGCGGCAGCAGCAGCGGGAAGGCGGGCATCATCAGGCGTGGCTTCGAGCCGAAGTACCCCTTGGCGGTCAGCGCGAGCAGCAGCACCACCCCGGTGTAGGCGAGCAGCGGGAGCGGCTGGCGCCGCCGGACCCCTACCGCATACAGCCAGAGCACCAGCCCCACGCCGATCAGCAGCCCCAGCCCGGCCGGGAAGGCCGGGCCGCTGAGCCGCTGCCAGACGAACGAGCCGAAGGCCAGCCCGCCGTCGAAGCCATTGCCCCAGCCGCCCTGTACATCCAGATAGCCGGTCACCCTCCCGGTGCGCACGCCCACCCAGACGAAGTACGCCAGCCAGCCGAGCGGCGCGAGCAGCACCCCGAGCAGCATTCGGGGCCACGAGCCGCGGTGCTCCCGCCGCAGCAGCGTCATCACCGCGGTGAGCCATACGGCCGCCACCACCGCCGCCCCCACCGGGCGGGTCAGCCCGGCCAGGGCCGCACAGCAGCCCGCCCACAGCCACCGCCCGGTGAGGACGGCATACACGCTCCACGCGGCCAGCGCGGTGAACAGCGACTCCGAGTAGGCCATCGACTGCACCACGCCCACCGGCAGCGCCGCCCACAGCGCCACCAGTGCGATGCCCGCCCGCCGCCCGTCAACGCGGTAATGGCGCAAGCCACCCAGCCGGTCGCCCACCGCGAAGATCCCGCCCGCCGCGCACAGCGAGGCCACCGCGCTGACCACCAGCCCCGCATCGGCCGCCGACAGCGGGAAGAGAGCGGACAGCGCCCGCTCCAGCCAGGGCAGCAGCGGAAAGAACGCCAGGTCGGAGTGGACCTTGCCACCTCCGAGGCGGAGCGTGTGGCCATAGCCCTCCTCGGCTATCCGGGAGTACCACAGCGAATCCCAACGGGCCGAGAGCAGCTGATGCGGGCTCTTCCCCGCCAGCCGCCCCCACACCGCCAGCACCACGATCCCCAGCACCCTGATCGCCGCATACACCAGCAACGCGGGAGCGGCCCGGCGCAGCAGCGCGCGCGGTCCGCGGCGGGCGGTGACGCCGGGGCCGGTGCGTATGCCGGGGAGCGAGGCAAGATCGGTCACCGATCGATTGTCCAGCATCGCCACCCTGCTCCACGCACCGCTGCCGGACCGGTGACCAGCCCGGACTCGCGTACTCTGGCGTCCCACTCGTCGCTCGGCGCCACCGGGTCACCTCCCGGCCCGCGGTCCGCCGCGCGGACCCGACACGGAGGTGAGCGCATGTCCGGGGCGACCGATGCCCGCACCCGGTGGGCGGCAGGCGTTCCCCGGCAGCGCTCGCGCTCCGTGCCCGGCCGGGGCACCGGGGCGAACCGCTGGACCGTGCTGGTCGTCCTGTGCGTCAGCCTGCTGCTGGTCGCCGTCGACGCCACCGTGCTGCATGTCGCCGTCCCGGCCGTCACCGAGGACCTGCGCCCGGGCGCGGTACAGCTGCTGTGGATCGTCGACGTCTACCCCCTGGTCTGCGCCTCGCTGCTCATCCTCTTCGGCACCCTCGGCGACCGGGTGGGCCGGCGCCGGGTGCTGCTGCTGGGCTATGGCCTCTTCGGCCTGGCCTCCGCGCTGGCCGCCGTCGCGACCGGCCCCGGGGTGTTGGTCGCCGCCCGGGCGCTGCTGGGCGCCGGCGGCGCGATGATCATGCCCGCGACGCTCTCCATACTCCGCCAGGTCTTCCCCGACCGGCGGGAGAGGGCCCTGGCCATCGGCATCTGGAGCGCGGTGGCCGCGGTGGGCGCGGCCGCCGGGCCGCTGCTCGGCGGACTGCTGCTGGAACACTTCTGGTGGGGCTCGGTCTTCTTCATCAACATTCCGCTGATGGCGGTGAGCATCCCGGTCGGACGCTGGCTGCTGCCGGAGTCGACCGGTGACCGGGACGGGCCCTGGGACGTACTGGGCGCGCTGATGGCCGCGTTCGGACTGTTCGGGGTGGTCCTCGGGGTGAAGCGGATCAGCGGGGCCGAACCGCTCTCCCTCTCCACCGTGGTGCCGCCCGCGCTCGGCTGCGCCCTGCTGGTCCTCTTCGTCCGCCGCCAGCGCCGCCGCCGGCATCCGCTGGTCGATCTCGCGATGTTCGCCCGCCCCGCGTTCGGCACCTCGGTGGGCTGCATCGTGCTGGCGATGCTCGCCCTGGTCGGCCTGGAGCTGATCGCCGCCCAGTACCTCCAGCTCGTCCTCGGCCTCACTCCGTTGGAGACCGGCCTGCGGCTGCTGCCGCTGACGCTGGCGGCGATGGCCGCGGGCCTCGCGGGCTCCCGGGTGCTGCACCGCTTCGGGCCGCGCGCGATGGTGGCCGCCGGGTTCCTGCTGACGGCGGCGGCGGTGCTCTCCCTGACGGTGATGGGCGATCAGGACCGGCCGGTGGTCCTGGTGGTGTGCTTCGTGCTGCTCGGCCTCGGCCTGGAGACCACGCTGTTCGGGGCGTATGAGTCGATGCTCAGCGAGGCCCCCGCCCGGTCGGCGGGCGGCGCGGCCGCGATCGGCGAGACCTCCTACCAGTTGGGTGCGGGCATCGGCATCGCCCTGCTGGGCAGCGTGATGAACGCCGCGTACGCGCCGGGTGTCAGCACCACGCCGGGGGTGCCCGGTGCGGCGGGCACCGCCGCGAGCCATTCGCTCGGCGAGGCGTACGAGGTTGCCGACCGGCTCGGGGGACCGTCCGGGGCGGCCCTGCGCCTGGCGGCCCGGGCCGCCTTCGTCCACGGCCTGCATGTCACTCTCGTCGTCAGCGCCGTCCTCCTCCTGGCGGGGGCGCTCGCCGCGCTGCGGCTGCCGCGCGCGGTGCAGGGCTGACGCCGGACCGGTTCCCGCCCCGGGAGGTGTCCGATGGGGTGGACGCGGGCGGTTACCGGGCCGTAGCGTCGGGGGCGACCGGATGATCACAGGAGGCGACCATGTCCGCCCGCGCCCTGCCGCCGTTCGACCCGCACGACCCGCTGGGCCTCGACGATCTGCTGACCGCCGAGGACCGGTCCGTACGCGACACCGTCCGCCGCTGGGCCGCCGACCGCGTCCTGCCGCACATCGCCGAGTGGTACGAGCGCGGCGAACTGCCCGGCATCCGCGAACTCGCCCGTGAGCTGGGCGCCTTGGGTGCGCTGGGCATGTCCCTCAGCGGCTATGGCTGCGCGGGCGCGAGCGCCGTCCAATACGGTCTGGTCTGCCTGGAGTTGGAAGCCGCCGACTCCGGGATCCGCTCCCTGGTCTCCGTCCAGGGCTCCCTCGTGATGTATGCGATCCACCGCTTCGGCTCCGAGGAACAGAAGCGGCGCTGGCTGCCCGGCATGGCCACCGGCGAGATCATCGGCTGCTTCGCGCTGACCGAGCCCGACCACGGCTCGGACCCGGCGGGCATGCGGACCCATGCCAAGCGCGAGGCCGGCGGGGACTGGGTGCTGACGGGCCGCAAGATGTGGATCACCAATGGCTCGGTGGCCGGTGTCGCGGTCGTCTGGGCACAGACCGACTCGGGCATCCGGGGTTTTGTGGTACCCACCGACAGCCCCGGCTTCTCCGCGCCCGAGATCACCCACAAGTGGTCGCTGCGCGCCTCCGTCACCAGCGAGCTGGTTCTCGACGAGGTACGGCTGCCCGCCGATGCGGTGCTGCCGGAGGCCACCGGGTTGCGCGGACCGCTCAGCTGTCTGAGCCATGCCCGGTACGGCATCGTCTGGGGCGCGATGGGCGCGGCGCGCGCGAGCTTTGAGTCGGCGCTCGACTACGCCCGTACGCGGGAGCAGTTCGGCAAGCCCATCGGAGGCTTCCAGCTCACCCAGGCCAAGCTCGCCGACATGGCGGTGGAACTGCACAAGGGTGTGCTGCTGGCGCACCATCTGGGGCGGCGGATGGACGCGGGACGGCTACGGCCGGAACAGGTCAGCTTCGGGAAGCTCAACAATGTGCGCGAGGCGATCGAGATCTGCCGTACGGCCCGGACGATCCTGGGGGCCAATGGGATCTCGCTCGAGTACCCCGTGATGCGGCATGCGACCAACCTGGAGTCGGTGCTCACCTATGAGGGCACCGTGGAGATGCATCAACTGGTGCTGGGCAAGGCACTCACCGGCCTCGACGCATTCCGGTGAGCACCCCCCGGACCCCCGGCCGAACCCCAGCCCCGCTCAGCTCTGATTGCTGTGCTTTCCCGGGGGACACCCCCCGGACCCCCGGCCGAACCCCAGCCCCGCTCAGCTCTGATTGAAGAATCCGCCGTTCACACGGCCCGTCGGCTCCCCGCTGACCACCTGGTAGTCGGCGGGGGTGAGCAGGAAGACGCGGTTGGCCACCCGCTCGATGGAGCCGCGCAGCCCGAACGTCAGACCGGCCGCGAAGTCCACCACCCGCTTGGCGTCGCTGGGCTCCATGGCGGTGAGGTTGACGATCACCGGGACGCCGTCCCGGAACAGCTCGCCGATGCCGCGGGCGTCCCGGAAGCCGTCCGGGGTGACCGTGGCGATGCGGGTGCCCTGTTCCTGGGCGGCCTCGTCGGCCACCTGGACCTTGGGGTTGGTCACCCAGGAGTCTCCGGGCTCGGGCCCCTCGGCGTACTCGTCGTCGTAGTAGCGCTCGTCGTCGCCGTCGTCGACGAGGCCAAGCCAGGCACTCGCCTTACGCACCGAACCCATGGACGCCTCCTCTCACACGCGGTGTGTTCCGCCCGCTCCCCTATGGTCGTCCATGATGCGGATGATGTGCCAAGTGGATGGGGGCCAAGCGTGGATTTCGTGACGCATCTGGTGCAAAGCAGATGGCGGTGTGTCAGAAACCCCTGAAGAAACCTGAACGGTCGGGCCGCAAGCGGTCGGGGTCGGCCCTATGACTAGGATGCGCCGGGTTGCCGGGCGCTACACACGGGGGCGGGTTTTGTTCGGAATCATCAGGCCATGTCGGCATCGGCTGTCCGAGGGGATGCGGACCGAGTGGATGGCTCATCTGTGCGGGCTCTGCCTGGCTTTGAGGGGGGATCACGGACAATTCGCGAGAGTCGCGACCAATTATGACGGACTGGTCATTTCGGTCCTTGTTGAGGCGCAGGCCTCGCAGGGCGGGGACGCGAGCGCCTGGCGGCGCACCGCGGGGCCCTGCCCGCTGCGCGGCATGCGCACCGCTCCCGTGGCACGCGGCGAGGGCGCGCGATTGGCCGCTTCCGTATCACTCGTATTGGCCTCGGCAAAGCTGCGCGACCATGTGGCCGACCGGGACGGGGTGCTGGCGAGGCGTCCGATGGCCGCCGCGGCCCGCCGGGTCGCGGCGCGGTGGGACCGGGCGGGCGCCCGCACCGGCGCGGACCTCGGCTTCGACACCGCCCTGCTGGTGGACGCGGTGGAGCGGCAGACCGGCCTGGAGGCCCTGGCCGGGGCCGGTACGCCGCTGCTGGAGCTGACCGAGCCGACCGAGACGGCGACCGCGGCGGCCTTCGGCCACACCGCGGTCCTGGCCGGACGGCCGGGGAACCGGCAGCCGCTGGAGGAGGCGGGGCGGCTCTTCGGGCGGCTCGCACACCTGCTGGACGCCGTCGAGGACCTGGAACGCGACGCGGGGTCCGGGGCGTGGAACCCGATCGCCGCCACCGAGGCGGAACTCACCGATGTGCGACGGCTGTGCGATGACACGGTGCACGGGGTGCGCCTGGCCCTGCGCGATGTGGAGTTCGCGAGCAGGGCGCAGGGCAGGCTGGCGCATCTGCTGCTGGCACACGAGCCGGCGCGCGCGGTGGACCGGGCCTTCGCGGCCGGTGGCTGTGAACTCCCCGGCCACCGAGGCGCGTTCGGCCCGCCGCCGGTGATGCCGCCGGGGTCGCCGCCCGCGCCGCCGGAGCCGCCGCGCCGGGGGAAGCGGCGCGGGCCGGTCGCCGGGTGTGCGGTGTGGGCCGGGCTGTGCTGTACGTGCCAACTGTGCTGCCGCGACACCTACCGCGACCCATGGAGCGGGGAACAACGCCGGTCGCGGTGCTCGAAGTGTCTGGACGAGTGCAATTGCGGTTGTGACGGTTGTGATTGCTGCTGTGATTGCGACGGTTGCTGCTGTGACTGCGGCTGCTGAACGAGGGGAGGGGCGCCGCGAAGGCGCAGGGTGAAGGCAGGCGGAGCGGAATCGAATCGGGCGTGAGCGCCTCGACGGGCGCGGGATCAGCCCGAACAGGAGGCCGACCACACCCGGCAGAAGTCGATGTGGTCGCGTGTGGCCAGCCACTGCCTTGAGTGCATGGTGCAAGTGGAACAGTCATCCGGTTGACCGTCAACTGCCGTATCGGCAAACGTGAGACGCACTGTTCATAGTGCGGACAGGCTTGACAGCGGCCCTCGTCCCCGGCATAGCCTCGGCGTCCGGCCGTGCTGAGGGGCGCGGCCACAAGTGAAGGCAAGCGGTGTGATCCCGTGCTCGATCACCGCATCCACGGAGCCTTCGCATGCCCCCGTACCCGGAAAGCCGCCCCACCCCCTCCCTGGTCATCGTCGGAGCCGGACCGCGTGGCACCGGACTCATCGAACGGATCGCCGCCAACGCCCCCGAACTCCTCGGCCCCGGCCGCTTCGAGGTACATCTCGTCGACCCCTACCCACCCGGCGGCGGCCGGATCTGGCGGCACGACCAGTCGCCGTTGCTGTGGATGAACTCCACCGCCGAGGACGTCACCCTGTACACCGACGACTCCGTGGTGATCGAGGGCCCGGTACGGCCCGGCCCCTCGCTCGCCGAGTGGGCGGCCGGTTCCCCCGCCGGGCTCACTCACCAAGTAGCCGCCGAGGCAAGGTGCCTGACGGGGCGAAGCTTCGCCGGCCGCCGGCTGCAGAGCGCCTATCTGGGCTGGGCGTACCGGCAGGCGGTCGCCGCCCTGCCGCCCGGAGTCACCGTGCGGGAGCACCGTACCCGCGCCGTGCGGCTGAGCGGCCCGGATACCGGACGGCAGCGGGTGTGGCTGGCGGGGCGGTCCGAGCCGCTGCTCGCCGACCTGGTGGTGCTCGCCCTCGGCCATCTCGCCGCCGAGCCGGACGCCGGGCAGGCCGCGCTCGCCGCCTTCGCCGCCCGGCACGGACTCGCCTATCTGCCACCCGAGTTCACCGCCGACAGCGATCTGAGCACCCTGCGGCCCGGCGAGCCGGTCATCGTACGGGGCTTTGGCCTCGCCTTCGTCGACCTCATGGTGCTGCTCACCGAGGGGCGCGGCGGGCGCTATACGGAGGATGGCGCGGGCGGGCTGACCTACCACCCCTCCGGGCGCGAGCCCGTGCTGCACATCGGGTCGCGGCGCGGAGTCCCCTACCGGGCGAAGATCGGCTACCAGCCGTATGGCGAACTCCCCTCGCTTCCCCGCTATGTGGGGCCATCCGAGATCGAGGAGCTGTTGCGCCGCCCCGGGCGGCCCGACTTCCACCGTGACATCCGGCCACTGGTCGACAAGGAACTGGGGTTCGCCCACTATCACCGGCTGTTCACCGCGCATCCGGAGCGCACCAGTGTCAACTGGCCCGACTTCGAGGAGAAGTACGACGCCGGTGAACCCGGCGGTGCCGAACTCCAGGCGCTGATCGAGGCCTCCGTGCCCGATCCGGCCGACCGGCTCGACCTGAGTGCGCTCGATCATCCGCTGGCCGGGGTGCGCTTCCCGGATGCGCAGTCCTTGCAGGTCGGTCTGCGCGCACACATCGAGGCGGACCTCGCCCGCAGCCATGACCCCCGGCACAGCGCCGATCTCGCCGTCTTCGCAGGCCTGTTGTCCGTCTACGGGCAGCTTGTCCGCCTGGGCGCCATCGGCCCCTGGTGGCATGGATTCTTCAGCTATCTCGCCTCCGGCCCGCCCGGCCCCCGGCTGCGACAGCTGCTCGCGCTCTCCCGGGCCGGGCTGGTGCGCTTCCTGGGCGCGGACCTGGCCGTCGATACCGACGCCGTGCGCGGGGCGTTCCGGGCGCGGAGCGCAAGCCTGCCCGGGCCCCCGGTCGAGGCGCGGGCGCTGGTCGAGGCCCGGCTGCCCGCACCCACCGTCTTCCGCTCCCGCGACCCGCTGCTGCGCGCGCTGGGCGCGGAGGCCATGGTCACCCCGGCCGGACTGCTGGCGGTGGCGGCCGGGGACGGGCGGGTGCTGGGGCGGGACGGCCGCCCGCATCCGCGCCGCTTCGCGCTCGGCCCGTTCACGGATGCGCGCGCGGCGGCGTTCGCCCGGCCGCGCACCAACGCGCCCGGGTTCCGGCAGAACGATGCGACGGCGCGGGCCGTGCTGGGGTTTCTGCGCGGAGGCGCGGATGCCTGCGGCGCTTAGGGGTGTCCGGTGGGTTGTGCCCCGGTCCCGCCCTTTCACCGTTTCTTCCGGGGCTTCGCCCCGGGCCCCGCAACGCGGCTTCGCCGCGTTGTCCGCAAACGCCGGACGGGCTGAAGACCCGCGCCCGAGCCGAGTACAAAGACAAGGAACCCTCAATGCCCCTGCCCACCCGACCACTTCACCTTGCCGTCGCCCTGGACCGGCCCGGCGTTCATGACGCCGGACCGTATGTCCAGGCCGCCCGTCTCGCCGAGCGCGGCCGGTTCGACTTCGTCACCCTCGACGACGGCTTCCGCCCGCCGGCCCGGGGCGTCGGCCGGCCCGACGCCCTCGCCATGCTCGCCCGGGTCGCCCCCGCGACCGACCGCATCGGGCTGGTGCCCACCGTGACCACCACCCACACCGAGCCGTTCCATGTCTCCTCGGCCGTCTCCAGCCTCGACTGGGTCAGCCGCGGCCGGGCGGGCTGGACCGTGGGGGTGTCCGCCACCGCCGCCGAGGCGCGCGCCTTCGGCCGCCGCCCGGCCCGGCCCGTCGCCCAGTTGTGGCAGGAGGCCGACGCGGTCGCCGACGTGGTCACCCGGCTCTGGGACAGCTGGGAGGACGACGCCGAGATCCGCGACGCCGCGACCGGTCGCTTCATCGACCGGGACAAGCTGCACCGTGTGGACTTCGACGGCCCCGGCTTCAGCATCCGCGGCCCCGCCATCGTGCCCCGGCCCCCACAGGGCCACCCGGTGATCGCCATCGACGCCACCGCCTCGCCCGCCCGCGAGACCGCCGCCCGCCGGGCGGAGATCGCCTTCATACGGACCGGGCACTCCGATGACCCGCGCCCCGTCCGCGCGGCCGCAGACGACCTGCGCCAACGCGCCCTGGCCCACGGCCGGGGACCGGACGCCCACCGGATCGTCGTCCTCGCCTCCCTGCCGGTCGCCCTGCACGCGGCCGCCGAAGCCGTCGCCCTCGCGGAGCTGGTCGCCCGCTGGTACACCGACGGCACGGTCGACGGCTTCCACTTCCGCCCCGAGGACCCCGGCCGCGACCTCCGCCATCTCGTCGACGGCACCGTGCCCGTCCTCCAACACCGCGGTCTGCTGCGCCGTTTCTACCCCGGGGCCACGCTCCGGGAGCACCTCGGCCTGCCGCGCCCGGCCAACCGCTATGCACTCGCCAGGGGGATCGCATGACCCGTGCCCACCGGAAGCGGATGCACCTCGCCGCGCACTTTCCCGGAGTCAACAGCACCACCGTCTGGACCGGTCAACGCTCCGGCAGCCAGATCGACTTCGCCTCCTTCGAACACCTGGCACGCACCGCCGAGCGCGGCCTGTTCGACTTCTTCTTCCTCGCCGAAGGGCTGCGGCTGCGCGAACACAAGGGCAGGATCCATGACTTGGACGTGGTCGGCCGACCCGAGTCGATCACCGTGCTGAGCGCGCTGGCCGCCGTCACCGAACGACTCGGCCTGGCCGCCACGGTCAACGCCACCTTCAACGAGCCCTATGAACTCGCCCGCAGGCTCGCCTCCCTCGACCACCTCAGCAGCGGGCGCGCGGCCTGGAACGTGGTCACCTCCTCCGATGCCTTCACCGGCGAGAACTTCCGCCGCGGCGGCTACCTCGACCGGGCCGACCGCTATACCCGGGCAGCCGAATTCGTCGCCGCAGCCCGGGAGTTGTGGGACTCCTGGCGGCCGGACGGCAGGCCCCGCCTCTTCGTCCACCATGGCCGGCACTTCGACATCGCGGGGGAGTTCGACATCCCCCGCAGTCCCCAGGGGCACCCGGTGGTCATCCAGGCCGGGGACTCCGACGAGGGACGGGAGTTCGCCGCCTCCGCCGCCGATGTGATCTTCACCCGGCACGGCACCCTGGAAGCGGGCCGCGCCTTCCACGCCGATGTCAAGCGCCGCCTGGGTGCGTACGGTCGCCGGCCCGAGGACCTGAAGGTCATGCCGGGGGTGACCTTTGTCCTCGGCGACACCGCCGCCGAGGCCCAGGAGCGGGCGGCCGAGCTCCGCAGACAGCAAGTGTCGCCGCAGACGGCCATCCTGACGCTGGAACAGATCTGGGGCCGTGATCTGTCCGGCTACGACCCCGATGGGCCGCTGCCCGGCATCGACCCCGACCCCGAGGCCGAGCTGACCCGGGGGAGGGCCGGGACCGGCGACCGGATGGCGACCGCCGCCAAGTGGCGCGCCCTGTCGGAGGCCAAGGGGCTGTCCATCCGGCAGACCGTGATCGAGGCGGGCGGCCGGCCGTCCTTCGTCGGTACCCCGCAGAAGGTCGCCGCCGAGCTGGACGAGTTCATCACCATGGACGCGGCGGACGGCTTCATCCTCGTCCCCCACCGCACCCCCGGCGGACTCGATGACTTCGTCGACCGGGTCGTGCCCCTGCTCCAGGAACGCGGCGCGTTCCGTACGGAGTACTCGGGCGAGACGCTGCGCGAACACCTGGGGCTGCCACTGCCCGAGATGATGGGCCGGCCGGCCTGAACGCCACCGGCGACGGTCGACTTCCGGCCGTCCCGGAAACCCGGCCGGAACGGAAGGGCGGTGTCCGTCACCGGTGAACCAGCCCTTCCGCAAGCGGTGTTGAGCAGGTGCCGCAGGCCGTGGCCGAGTCCGAAACGGTCCTTGCGTCATATGCGTCGCGGCCCGAATACTCCCCAGCAGCGCTTGTCAGGGGCACGGCTAAATCGGAATGGGTCGTGCCCCTCGACCGCGCCTCACGGGCCCTTGAGCCCCCGACGCCCCCACCTTCGGGAGGAATACGTGAGGATCAGGCGCACCACCCCGCGCACCATCGGCAAGCGGGCCGGGACGGCCGCGCTGGCGGCCGGTCTGCTGGCCGCCTCAGCCCTCGTCGCCACCAACGCCCATGCGGCCGGCTCCCCGGCCGCCGTGCACTCCGCCGCGCAGTTGTCCGCCGCGAGCTCGGCCGTCCAGTCCGCCGATGTCGCGGGCACCGCCTGGGTCGTCGACCAGGAGTCGGGCACCGTGGTGGTCACCGCCGACTCGACCGTCTCGACGGCGGACCTGGCGAAGATCAGACAGACCGCCGGGCCCAACGCCGATGCGATACGCATCGAGCGCACCCCCGGCGCCTTCAAGCAGCTGCTCGCGGGCGGCGACGCGATCTACGCCCCCCGCTGGCGCTGCTCGGTCGGCTTCAACGTCCACAAGGGCAACACCTATTACTTCCTGACCGCCGGTCACTGCACCCAGGGCAAGCCGCCCTACTACACCAACTCCGGCCACACCACGAGCATCGGACCCACCACCGGCACCAGCTTCCCGGGCCATGACTACGGCATCGTCCAGTACACCAACCGCTCGATCGCCCACCCCGGCGCCGTGGACCTCTACAACGGCGGCTCGCAGCGCATCACCTCCGCGGCCACCCCCAGGGTCGGCCAGAACGTCCAGCGCAGCGGGTCCACGACCGGGGTGCACGGGGGCCGGGTGACCGGTCTGAACGCCACGGTCAACTACGGCGGAGGCCAGGTCGTCCGCGGCCTGATCAAGACCACCGTCTGTGCCGAGCCCGGTGACAGCGGCGGCGCGCTCTTCTCCGGCACCACCGCGCTCGGCCTGACCTCCGGCGGCAGCGGCAACTGCCGTTCCGGCGGTACGACCTTCTTCCAGCCCGTCGTCCCCGCGCTCAGCGCCTACGGGGTGAGCCTGGCCTGAGGTCCCCTTCCCGGTCGCTTCCCGATCGTGAGCCCCCGGCCCGCTCGGCCGGGGGCTCGACCATGCGGCGGTGTGGGCATACCGTGGACGTATCACCTGTCGTGGGACGCAGGGGGCCGTGATGGTCGAAGACCTTGTCGTGGCAGCGGTGACCGCAGTGTCCGTAGGTGCGATGTACCTGATGGCGGCGGCCCGAGTGGTCAAACAGTACGAGCGAGGCGTGGTGCTGCGGCTGGGACGGCTGCGGCCCGAGATCCGCGCGCCGGGGTTCACCATGATCCTTCCGGGCGTGGACCGGTTGCGCAAGGTGAACATGCAGATCGTGACCATGCCCGTGCCCGCCCAGGAGGGCATCACCCGGGACAATGTCACGGTCCGGGTGGACGCGGTCGTCTACTTCAAGGTGGTGGACCCGGCCGAGGCCGTCATCCAGGTCGAGGACTACCGCTTCGCGGTCTCGCAGATGGCCCAGACCTCACTGCGCTCCATCATCGGCAAGAGCGACCTGGACGACCTGCTCTCCAACCGGGAGAAGCTCAACCAGGGCCTGGAGCTGATGCTGGACAGCCCCGCCATCGGCTGGGGCGTGCACATCGACCGGGTGGAGATCAAGGACGTCTCGCTGCCCGAGACGATGAAGCGGTCGATGTCCCGGCAGGCGGAGGCCGAGCGTGAGCGCCGGGCCCGGGTGATCAACGCGGATGCCGAGCTGCTGGCTTCGAAGAAGCTGGCCGAGGCCGCGGCGACCATGTCCGAGCAGCCCACGGCCCTCCAACTGCGGCTGCTGCAGACCATCGTGGCGGTTGCCGCGGAGAAGAACTCGACGCTGGTGCTGCCCTTCCCGGTGGAGTTGCTGCGCTTCCTGGAGCGCGCGGAGTTCCACGGTCACGATGGATCCGCGGCGCCCGCGCCGCCGAAGCCCGCGCCGCCGCCGGAGCCCGGCGGCACGGGGGAGAGCGACGCCGGACCGGCGTAGTCACCCGCGATTGCGGCCGGGGGGCCGGGGGTTGTCCCCCGGGAACGCGATACCACCCCCAACGGGCGTGACGCGCGCACCAGGGGCGCGCATGAACATGCGCACGACCGGAAGTCCCCCTTGCGCACGCCCACCTTCACTCGGGACACTCGGACGCACAGCTTGGCATGGACGCGACCTCCAACCGGGGGTGCGGCTGTGTCGTTCGTCCTCCGGGCCCGGTCGGCGGCTGCGCCTCCGGACCCAACCCCCCACTGGAGGTGCCGAGTTGAAGCTCTTCCGCTGGTTTGTGCGCGGGGTGCCGGCCGGTGCGGCGGCCGCCGCGCTCGTGGCCGTGACCCTCGCCCCGCAGCAGGCCCAGGCCTCGTCCGATACGGCACGGCTCGCGCAGGCCCGGCTGGCCTCGGTGCGGCAGACGCTCAGTGACCGTGCCACCATCCCCGGCACCGCCTGGGTGACGGACCCCAGAGTCAACCGGGTTGTGGTGACCGCCGATCCGACGGTCACGGGCGCCAGGCTCGCCAGGCTGAACCAGGCCGTCTCCCGCTTCGGCGGCGCCGTGGAGGTTAGGAGAAGCCCTTTCCGGCTCACCCGGTTCATCGCGGGCGGTGACGCCATCTGGGGCACTTCCGCCCGCTGTTCGCTCGGCTTCAATGTGTTCAGGGGCGGGCAGCCCTACTTCCTGACCGCCGGGCACTGCGGCAATGCGGTGCCCAGCTGGTCGGACACCCGGGGTGGGCGGCAGGTCGCGGTCACCGAGGCGTCCTCCTTCCCCGGGCACGACTTCGCCCTGGCGCGGTACACCGTCCCCGACGTCGACCACCCGAGCGCCGTCGACCTCTACAACGCCGCTACCCGGCCCATCCATCAGGCCCGTGACGCACGCCTGGGCGAGGCGGTGCAGCGCAGCGGCTCCACCACGGGCGTGCACGGCGGCACGGTCACCGGCCTCAACGCCACGGTCAACTATCCCGAGGGCACGGTCACCGGGCTGATCAAGACCGACGTCTGCGCCGAGCCCGGCGACAGCGGCGGCCCGCTCTTCGCCGGCGATGCCGCGCTGGGAATCACCTCGGGCGGAAGTGGCAACTGCATGCTGGGCGGGGAGACTTACTACCAGCCCGTGCCGCAGGCCCTGCAGGCGTACGGGGCGAGCATCGGCTGACCACCCATGGACCGCGGTCCCCGGACACACCTCCACGGTGTCCGGGGACCGCTTTATGCCCGGCTCTGCATCCGGACTCCCGACCGGAGTCAGAACTCAAAAACGCTGCCCTTGGCCGACTTCGCCATGCAGGGGTTGCCGAAGACATGCTCGTAGTTGACCCGCTGGCCTTCCCAGACGCCCTGTGCCGTGACGGTGATCGGGCGCCACTCCTTGGTGCAGGCCGAGCCGGACCTGGCCTCGGTGAGGTCCTTGAAGTTGCCTTCGGCGGCGCGCAGTTGGGCGCAGGCGCCGACGACGTCCGGGTGGCTGCCGCTGGCCTTCGGGGTGCAGGTCAGGGTCACGGCGCGCTGTACGCCGGCGGTGGCCGCCGTGTCTCCCTGTCCGATGGTCAGTACCAGCGCTGAGGGTGCGTACAGGCTCTGGATCTGTGGCGCGGGTGCTGGCGTGGGTGCGGCGGTCGCCGACGTCCCGGCCGCCACCAGGCCTCCCAGGGCCAGTGCGGACCCCAGCGCGATCCCCCCAGTGATGTACCGCATTCCGAACACTCCCTTGCTCGTGGGTTCAGATAACGGGCGGCAGTCTGGCTTAAGTTGTGCATGAACGCACGTGGATCGATCACTTCCGGTCGCTAGTTGAAAACTCTGAGTAGTGGCGCGATTGTGTGTGAAGCGTGACGCGCGGGCGGCAGCGCGGGAAATCCGCGTACCGGAAGATGTCCGGCTTGGGTGAGAAGCGGTTGGATTATTGTTGCGGGAGTGTTGACCAGCAGCGATTTCATGTATCCGCTGGGTGAACTGCGGTACGGACCTTCGGAATGGCGATTTCAAGCCCCGGGTAAGTCGCTGATTCTCAGGCCCGACACGCCGGGCCGGGTGATCCGTGAAGTCCGGCCGAAAAGGGGGTCGCCGAACGGTGGTTCGGCTGACTCCGGCCCTTGAGGGGTGTCACGGTAATGGCCGAAGAGCGGCCATCCCAACCGTTCGGTACGGCTCTTCCGCGCGGAATCCTCACGGCATCTTCACGGCGTCCTCCGGCCCCGGAACACCGCGGACACAAAGGTGACGGCCGCACCGGCCACCGCCCAGGCGGCCAGCACCAGCAGCGGGGCGGTCAGCGCATGACCCCGGAAGTAGGCGAGGGAACGGGCGGACCAGGTGCCCGCCCCCGGTGGCAGTGCCGGGCCGATCGCCCGCCAGAACGGCGGCAGCAGCGGGTAGGGGTAGGCGCCGCCCGCGCTCGGGTTGCCCAGCACCACGACGATCGCGATCGCCAGCCCGATGCCGACGACGCCCGCCAGCCCCTGGAGGGCCAGGGTGAGCGCGCCGACCGCGAAGACCAGCAGCGATCCCAGCCCCCACAGCCCGAGGATGCTGCCGGGCAGCGCACCCAGGACCGGTCCCGCGATGACCGTGCCGAGCAGCCCGGCGGCGATTGCGTAGAGTGCGAGCGCACCCAGCCGGATGACCGCCCGGTGCGGGTTGGCGGGGCGGGCGCCGGCGCTGATCGCAAGGATCGCGGCACACAGATAGCCGCCCACGCACCAGCCCACGACCAGGTAGAACGAGGTCAGCCCGCGGGCGTCCCCGGTGCTCGGCGGCACCAGATCGGTGACCTCCAGGGTGCGCCGCTCGGCCGCCTCGACGCGGGTGAGCACCGCCTCCGTGGCCTGGGCGAGCGAGGCGCCCGCGGCACCGGCGACCAGCAGGGTGTCGGTGCTGCCGCGCGGATCGACGACCAGCGCCGCATCGAGCTTGCGCTCCCGGATCTGCCGGGCGGCCGCCGCCTCGTCGGCCACCGTGCGCGGGGCCAGGGGGCCGCCGGGCAGCGCGCCCAGCCTGTTCACCAGCCGCCCGGCGAGCTGTTTCGGGGCGACCACGCCCAGGGCGATGTCCTTGGGTGCGGGGTTGTGGAAGGCGCCGACGTACGAGGCGATGAACGCCAGGTGCAGCACCAGCGCGCCGATCACCAGCAGCGCGGCGCGGCCCGTCACCGCGCTCCGCATCTCCCGGCGGAACGAGCGGAATGGGTGGAATGGGCGAACCACCGAGGAACCTGAGGAACCCGAGAAGGAGGGGGTCATGCCTTGAGCGTGCGGGGTGCAGGTGGCCCACGCAGGTGATCGAGGACCGTTCGAGCGATGGCCATTCATGCGAGCGCTCGATGTCTGGTCCATGGTGGGTGGGCAAGGGCGAAAACCAGCCAGGGGGTGCAGAGCACGACAGGAGGTGCGATAAGGAGATTCACGCACCTGCACACCGCCTCGGGCCGGCAGCTCCGGACCAGGCGGTGTCGATTCAGAACCGGGGGCTTTTCAGGCTCCGTGCGGTGAGTTCGATGAGCGTTGTTCTTCTTGCAGGGGAGCCTCCCAGGCGGCGGTGATGTCGCGGGCGACATCGCGTAGGAGGCCGATGAGCATGTCTGCGAGTGGTGTGAGGCTGGCGTCTGTTCTGGTCACGGCGTAGAGCTGGCGGTAGGGCCTGGGATGGGCCAGTTCGCGATGGGTGGTGCCAGGCGCATGGGTCAGGGCCAGGCGCGAGACCAGGGCCACTGCGATGCCTGTGCCGACGAGGGCCTGGGCGACATCGTAGGACTCGGTCTCGAACCGCACGGTGGGAGTGAAGCCGGCCTCGCGGGCAGCGTCGTGGAATTGTTCGCGGGCGGCATGGCCGGCCAGGATGGAAACCCACGATTCGTTGCGCAGTTGTTCCAGGTGAAGTTCGGTGTCCGCGGGCTGCCCGGTGGCCAGTGGATGGTCGTCGGGGAGAACCACGACCATCGGGTCCAACAGGAGCGGGTGAGCCCGTATGCGTGGGGGCGGCGCGAGCGGCGTGCCCCAGGACGCGACGATGGCCACATCCAGGCGCCCCGCGCTGATCTCGTCCGCTCCGCGTCCGGACACCACGTCCACGACCGAGACGTCGGCGTCCGGATGGCGGTGGCGCAGCGCCGTCAGGGCGGGTGGCAGCAGGTGCAGGGCAGCTGCCTGGAACGTTCCGATCCGCAGCCGTAGGGAGAGGTGGCCGAGCAGTGCGGCCAGTTCCGCCTCGGCTCTGTCCGAGGCCTCCTCCACGGTTCGACCGTGGGAGGCCAGCAGCGCGCCGGCCGCGGTGAGCGTTGCCCCGCGAGGACCACGCACGACCAGCGGCACCTGCCAGTCGCGCTCGGCCTTGACCACCTGCTGTGTGATCGCCGCGGGCGTGAGTTGGAGGGCGCGAGCCGCTGCTGTCAGGGAGCCGTGCCGCTCGATCAACGCGAGAAGACGGAGCTGTCCCGGGTCCACCACCATTCACTAATCCTAACGCTGCACCCTTCTCTTTTAACTTCTCTTAGGGGAGCGGGACAGGAAGCCTGGTGGTGCACCCATCGGCCGCAATCCCCGGAAGGGGTTCTTTTCCCATGCCCACGCATGTGCCCGTTTTCATCGCCACCACCTTGCTGCTGGCGATGCTGCCAGGCGCGAGTCAAGCCCTGTTGATCCGGCAGGTTCTGGAAGGCGGCCAACGCACAGTCCGGGGCACGCTCGCGGGCAACGCCACCGGCTTCCTGCTGTGGTCCACGGCCGCCGCGGCCGGGCTGTCCGCCGTCCTGCTGGCCAGCCCCACCGCGTACGCGGCGCTCCGGATCGCAGGCGGCATCGTGCTGATGATCCTCGGAGTGAAGACGCTACGGACCGCGCTCACCACCGTTTCCACCGGTCCGCCCCGCGAGGGCGGGCGCCGCACCGGCTTCGCGGGCGGATACCTCACCGGCCTGAGCACCAACCTCGGCAATCCCAAGGCCGGCGTGTTCGCCGTCTCGGTGCTGCCCCAGTTTGTGACGGCGAAGGGCCCGGTGTTCCTGTCGACCGTCGCCCTGGGAGCCTTGTGGGCGCTCGTCAGCGCCTCCTGGTACATGTTGCTCACCTGGGCCGTCGGCCGAGGGCGCGCCCTGATATCACGGCCGACGGTCCTGCGGGGGCTCAGTGTGACGACCGGTGTCGTCCTGCTGGGGCTGGGCGCCGCGGTGGCAGCAGGTGTCTGAGGGCCGGGCCGGTACTTCTTCCAGCGCCCGACCGCGCGGGCCAGCTACCGCTGAGGGCGTCGGCGTTGGCGTGGGAGATGCGGGGCCCTGGAAGCGAGAGCCGGCAGACCGCCCTCGCCCTGCAGCGGGCCGGGGTGCGGTCCGTCGCCCTGGCGCCGAGAACCTGGATGACGCCGAACTCGCCACGCACCAACTGACGTTCGACGAGTCCGACGACAAGGCGCGCCGTGCGCTCCATGTGGCCTGAGCGACTGGCTGATTTTGTACGAACGGACATATGAAACCTTCTTGACGAAGCTGCCTGCCGCCCCGCAACCTACTCGTGCGTAAGCACTCCGCTCCCGGCCCGTACGAGAGTTCCGGTTCACTGTGCTGCTCTCGTATGGCTCATCCCCCACCTGCGAGGTATCTCTGTGTTCAAGCTTCGGAGATCGTTCCGCATCATCGGCTCCTCACTCTCGGCACTGGCTCTGGTCCTGACGGCGGGCGCCGCTGCGTCGGCCGCTTCCGCCCCGGCAAAGACCGTCAGCAGTGGCTGGAATGACTACTCTTGCAAGCCATCGGCCGCCCACCCCCGCCCCGTTGTTCTCATCCATGGCACCTTGGAGAACTCCGTCGACAACTGGCTGGTCTTCGCGCCCTACTTGAAGGCCCGCGGCTACTGCGTCTTCTCCCTGGACTACGGACAGCTGCCCGGCCTGCCGGGCATCAACGGCCTCGGCCCGATCGACAAGTCGGCCGAGCAGCTCTCCGCGTTCGTGGACAAGGTCCGTGCCGCCACCGGCGCGGACAAGGTGGACCTGGTCGGCCACTCCCAGGGCGGCGGTGCGGTGCCGCGCCAATACCTCAAGTTCCTGGGCGGCGGCCCCAAGGTGAACTCCCTGGTCGGCATTGCCCCCAGCAGCCATGGCACGACCCTGAGCGGCCTGACCCGGCTCATGGATGCCATCCCCGGGGCCCGGCAGGCCATAGGCAAGGCGGCCCAGGGATTGACCGACCAGGCCGTCGGCTCGGAGTTCATGCGGCGCCTCAACGAGGGCGGCGACACCGTGCCCGGTGTCCGCTATACGGTGATCACGACCAAGTACGACGAGGTCGTCACCCCATACCGCACCCAGTTCCTGTCGGGTCCCAACGTCCGTAACGTCCTGCTCCAGAACCTCTGCTCGGTCGATGTGTCCGAGCATGTCGCGATCGGCACGGTCGACCGCATCGCCTTCCATGAGGCTGCCAACGCCCTTGACCCCGCCCATGCGACACCCACCACCTGCGCATCGGCCGTTCTCGGCTGATCTCGTCGGCCGGAAGAGACCGGAAGAGGGAGGAGGGCTTCCCGGGAGAGTGTCCCGAGGAGCCCTCCTCCTTCGCTCTCGCGGAGTTGGGCGGGCTCCGGACAACGCCCCATGCCGCCCGAACGGTTGGCCGGATTCACGCGGGCGAATCCATGCCGCACTTCTTGACGCGTGAGTAACCTTCCCGCAATCTTACTGACACGTAAGTTAGTTCCCCTCTCACCCGCAGGCAGTCCTGCACGGTGCGACGACTGCCGCGCGCCTACCTCCCCCACCTGTGAGGTGCCCCCCCATGCCCGTATACAGAAGAGTCCTGCGCGCCCTCGGTACCCTCCTTCCGGCCCTGGCCCTGGTCTTCGCGGCCGGGGCCGCCGCCCCCGCCGCGACGGCCGCCCCCGCCCGTGCCAAGGTTGTCAGCAGCGGCTGGAATGACTACTCCTGCAAGCCGTCCGCCGCCCACCCCCGCCCCGTCGTCCTCGCCCATGGCACGCTGGGCAACTCCGTCGACAACTGGCTGGTCCTCGCGCCCTACTTGAAGCAGCGCGGCTACTGCGTCTACTCCTTCGACTATGGGCAGATCCCCGGAGTGCCGTTCTTCCACGGCCTCAACTCGATCGCCAAGTCGGCCGGGCAGCTCTCGGACTTCGTCGACAAGGTCCGCGCCGCCACCGGCGTGAAGAAGGTCGACCTGGTCGGCCACTCCCAGGGCGGCGGTCTGATGCCGCGCTACTACCTCAACTTCCTGGGCGGCGGCCCCAAGGTGAACGCCCTGGTCGGCATAGCGCCCAGCAACCACGGCACGACCCTCTCCGGCCTCACCCGACTGCTGGACGTGGTCCCCGGTGCCCGTGACGCGATCCACCGCCTGACCCCCGGCCTCACCGACCAGGCGGTCGGCTCCGACTTCCTCAAGCGCCTCAACTCCCGGCCCGACACGGTGCCCGGTGTCCGCTACACCATGCTCGTCACCAAGTACGACGAGGTCGTCACCCCGTACCGCACCCAGTACCTCTCCGGCTCCAACGTCCGCAATGTCCTGCTTCAGAACCTCTGCTCGGTCGATGTGTCCGAGCATGTTGCGATCGGCACGGTCGACCGCATCGCCTTCCACGAGGTCGCCAACGCCCTCGACCCGGCCCATGCGACGCGCACGACCTGCGCGTCGGCGGTGCGGGGATAAGCCGGCGCACCGAAAACCAGTGGCCGCCGAGCCCGCCCCGGGAGAGGCTTTCGCCGGTTGATCACGGCGAGCACGGAACGAGGAAAGCCATGACCGGCGGGATGCTGGATACGGGCGGCGAAGTGACGGTACGGCTGGTGAAGAGAGCCCGCACCGAGGTGCGCTACCCCGCCCAGGTGGTGCGCGACGACGGCACCCACGCCGTCGTCCGCGCCCGGCGGGCGCTGGACGAGCTGGAAGCGCTGGCCCGGGCGGGGGAGTTGACGGGGTTGCTGGGCTGAGGGTCCTATCCCGAGAAGTCGTACTCCAGCTCATAGAGGTGGCCGGCCTTGGCCATCACGGACGCCTCGATGGGTCGGTCGCCGTCGCTGTACACCACGCGGAAGGTCCGCAGGACCGGGAGGTCACTCGGCATCTCCAGGGCCGCGTACTGCTCCTGGGTGGGGACTCGTGCGGACACCTGGTCCACACAACGGCGAGGCGGATAGCCCAGTTCGGCGAGCAGGGTGGGCGTACCGCCCCGGATTCTGCGGTGCTCCATCATCGCGGTGCCTTGCGCGATGTCGAGTGGGTAGTACGACTTGACCAGTTCCACCGGTTCGTCGTCGAACAGCAGGACCTGGGAGCGCAGCAGGGCCGTACCGGCCTTGGCGATGTTCATCGCCGCGGCGACGTCCGCCGGCGGTCTCACCTCGCCAACCTTCAGGAGTCTGCTGCTGCCCCGGACCCCTCGCTTCGCGGATTCCACGATCCAGCGGTAGGGCCGGCCCGGCTCGGCGGGTGCCATGAAGGAGGCGGGCCGTATGGTCCGCTGCCGGTGTTCGCGAACCGTTACCGCGGAGCCCGGGCGGCCCACGGCCAGTCCCTCGCCCTTCAGCAACTGAAGTGCTTTCTGCACGGTCGCGTTGGAGGCGTCGAAGCGGTCTTTGAGCTGCTGGGTCGAGGGCAGGTTGCCGCCCGGCGGCAGCTCGCCGGACATGATCTCGTCCCTCAGGTCTGCGGCGATGCGTTCGTGGAGCGAGCGCCGGTCGGGTGCGTTTCCATCAGCCTTGGGCACGGTCATCCGGCTTTCAACTCGTAGCGCAGGCACTGCCGCTGTGCGGGCATCGTCATGACGTCCACCTGGATGGGCCGATCGTCGGCATCCAGAGTGACGCGCGTCAGGTGCAGAACGGGCTCGCCCGCATCCATCGACAGGGCTTCGCGCTCGTCCGTTCCGGGCATACGGGCACGGACTTCTTCGCGGATGCGTTCTCCGACGTGGCCGAGGCGTGCCAGCAGCGTCACCGCGCCACCTGGGATCTTGGCTTTTCCGGCCAAGGCGGTGCCGCTCGCGATGTCCAACGGATAGTAGGTGTCGGTCAACTCCATCGGCTGGTCACCCAGGTACATGATCCTGCGGCGGACGATCACGTGCTCGCCTGTCGTAGTACGCAGTAGCTCACTCACTTCACTGGGTGGCACAACTTCCCCAGCAGTAACGATGCGTTGGGTTCCTTGTAGGCCCTCCGTGGCAGTCTCGTCACTCCACGCGTCAGGCTGACCGTCCTTGCGTGGCGTCAAGTAGGGCACTGATGCGCTGGTCCATTCGCTGTTGCTGCTCACAGCGACCTCCTGGGGTGGGAAGTGATCTCGAGACCTTACTGCCTTAAACATTAGGCAGGTTGATCAGCGGAAGTCACTCTTCTGCGACCTTGCCGTCTTTCGTGAATGGCAGTACGGTTCTTCGCGGGAGTGCAGGCAAGACTGTCCGGAAATCGCAGTACGACGAAGACCCCGCCGACTCGCGGAGCAGCCGAGAGTTGCGACTATCACCGTGACCGGAGATGGGGTGCGCATGGGTGACGTGATCACCGTCGGCGGGATTCCACACACCGTGCGGGACGTACGGGGCGTGCTGTCGGCCCGCAAACGGCTGGAGTTCGAGGACGGAAACGCCTACGTCGTGGGCCGGTCCCACCCGATCGAAGTTTCGCGTGTCTACCCGCTTCCCGGCCGGAACGTGCCCGGGCCTCGTCGCGCCGCTGCTGTGCGCTGAGCAGATCAAGACAATCATGTGGTTCAGGGCGTGGGGCGTAGCTGAACAGTGCGCAACTGCGGGCGGCTCACGCGGCGAACGCCCACCCGGCCCTCGGCCCGAAAGGCAACCCTGTGCAGCGGCTCTACCTCCTCGCGCTCAATCCCACCGACTCCGTCACCGAGGGCTTTCTGCCTGCCGCCGCCCGGCTCGGGCCGGCCGTCACCCTGCTCACCGATCAACCCGCCGCCCACCGAAGGGCGGGGCTCGAACTCGACATCGTCCCCTGCGACGTACGCGACTTCCGCGAGGTCATCGGCCGGATCTCGGCCTTGGGGAGACCCGCCGCCGTGTTCACCAACAGCGACCACCTGCAGACCCAAGCTGCCCTGACCGCCGAGTACTTCGGGCTCCCGGGCAAGGACTGGCGGGCCGCGTTGCGCGCCAAGAACAAGGCGCAGCTGCGGCGCGGCCTGGCTGCGGCCGGGCTGGACTCCGTCCGGTGCGTCGAGCTGGCGGCGGACGAGGAACCCGGGCCGGGAACGGTGCCGTTCCCCTGTGTGGTCAAGCCGCGCGAGGGTGTGGCCAGTGAGGATGTCGTCTTCGTCCGGGACTCCGGCCAACTGGCCGAGCAGTGCCGCCGGATCGGGGCCCGCCGGCCCGGTGAGGCCCTGGTCGTCGAGGAGTATCTGGATGGGCCGTTGCACACCCTGGAGACGCTCGGCGACGGCCGCACCCTGCACACCCTCGGCTCGTTCCGCACCCGGCTCTCCCCGCTGCCGTACTTCATCGAGCGGCGGCTGGACCTGCTGCCCGCTCCGCCGGAGCCGTACACCGCGCAGGTCCTGGCGCAGCTGCGCGCGCTGGGGATCGGGTTCGGGGTGTGCCACACCGAGTTTGTGGTGCAGGGGGAGCGGGCCCGGATCATCGAGGTCAACTACCGGGCGATAGGCGACCAGTGCGATCTCGCGCTCGCCGAGGCGCTGGGCATACCGCTGTTCGAGCACATTCTGCGCACCCACCTCGGCGAGCCGCTGCCCCCCGAGCTTGGCGCCCGCACCGGTGGCCGGTTGCGCATCGAGTATGTATGCGCGGAACGCGGGGGCACTCTGGTGTCCGCGCCCGCGGCGAGCGACCTGGAGCGTGATGGGCTGCGGCTGGTCTACCGGCCGTTGCGTGCGACGGGAGAGTGCCATCCGCTCTATCGGACCAACCGCGACTACCTGGGGGTCCTGCGGGTGATGGGAACCGATGAAGGCCGGATCGACCGGGCGGTCGCGGACTTCCTGGCGAGTCGGCGATGGGAGATCCGGGGGCAGGCATGACGGAGCCCCCGCCGCTTGGGCAGGGGCTCCGCGTTTGATGTTCACCGGGGGCGGCAGTGGCCTGATTTCCGGCCGCTCATCCGGTGCGCCCGGCTAGTCCACGAGGCCCGACTCCGCCGGGTAGTCCGGCGGCCATGATTTGGAGAAGTCGAACAGGGACTCGCGGTCCATCAGCGCGAACTCCGCCTCACGCCAGGCTGGTTGGCCCGCGATGACGAAACTGTCGCTGTCGGGGTCCAGCATCCAGGTCCACTGCGCGTCTTCCTGGGCCAGGCCGTGCCGCTCGCGCAGCACGGCGTACTCGCTTTCCGAGGCGCGCCGGATGTGCAGGCCGTTCTCGTAGATGGCCTTGAGGAACATCAGTTCCACATGACCGATGTAGACCTCCACCCGTGTGGTGGTCTCGTCGATCGCGGTCGCTTCACTGCGCAACAACAGCTGACGGTGCGATGGATGAAAGCTGACGACGCGGAAGAGCCGACCTTTGCGAATGAACTCTGACATCCTTCCGGTTCTCCTTGAAGTGGGGCTGCTGAGCCCAGTCGGGACGGGTGGGCTGCACCGTGTCGCCTTTCCAGTACCAGTCGATCGATTCCCAGCTCCGCTTGCCCGTCACCACCTGGAGCCGAAGGATCGCCATCTCCCATGCGGTGCCGTTGTTCGAGCCCGGTGTTGCCACCTGTCTCCAGTCGCCGCCCACCAGCGGCCTGCCGCGTTCGATGAACATGGCCAGGGCTTGATCGGCATTCTCGGCGCCTGGGATACCGTCCAATGTTACCGAAATCCGGACTCCGGACCTGGACAGCGCCTCTTGGGCCCCGGTCATCCAGAGGGGGCGGCCATCGGAATTCGGTGTCGGGGCGCCGAGCGCCTTGAGGTTGAACGTCTTGCTGTTCCCCTTGATGACCTCTCGAGCGAGTTTATCGGAGTACGGGTTGACTCCGAGAACGATATGATCCCCGTCCTTGATGAGGTCCGCGAGAAGCGTTTCGGGGGTGCACTCGTTGTGGACGAGGACGGCCGTCGCCCCCGCGAACACGAAGTACGTGTGGGCGTTCTCGACCTCGAAGTTGTAGACCTTGGCGCGCCGGTGGTCCGCCGTGGTGCCGAGTACCCGGTCGGTGCTGCCCTTCGCGGTCCGGAAGGTGTCTCCGGCCCGGAGGTTGTGTGCCTCGGTCCAGCCGCGGCCCTGGACCCAGAACCGGTGGCTGTCGGTGGCCTCCACGGTGCCGTCGGCCGTCCTGATGCGCACCAGTGAGTCCACCGTGCGGCGGTGCAGTCCGGTGACCTTCTGGATGGTCTTCTTGCCCGTCGTCGGTTCGGCCGACCAGACCCGGTCGCCGACCTTGACCTTCTCGATCGGTTGGGGGCCGTGGTCGGTCAGGACCTTGGTGCCGGCCGGGAAGCACCGACCCAACAGGGCTTCCGCGCCCACCTTTTCCAGACCGGCGATGGCCTGGTCGCTCAGCCCCGAGGCGCGGAGCCCGTACAGGACCTCGCTGAGGCGGGTCCCGCTCTGGATGGCAGCGCGCAGGGCCACCGCATAGCGGAGTCCGACCCCCAGGACCTGGGGTACGACGATGCTGCCGGCCAGCCAGGCGCAGCCGCTGAGCTTGCCGTGGGAGCAGTCGATGACATCCCGGAAGGCGCCTGTCACCAGTCCCTTGAGGACGGCCTTGGTCAACTCGAGGCCGTCGATGTGGACCTTGTCCTTGCGGTACCGCACATCCAGGGGGGCGCTGGCCAGGTAGTCGCGCTGGATGCTGGCGCCGCAGTCGGCCCGTGCCACGCCGGGCAGCGGGCAGGACTCCAGGAAGAACTCCATCTCCCCGTATATGTGGTACTCGAGGTCGATCTCACAGCCGATGTCAGGGCCACTGTGCGTCCCGACGCAGTCGCTCTTGGGATCGATGTCGACCTTGGTGTCGGCGCTCGGCCGCATCACCACGCCGTCCTGCCTCACCGGGCCGTCGGAGGACCTGTTGGCCTCCTGTTGCACGGCGTCGGCGGCGTCTTCGGTGCGGGACGCCGATCTCTGTGCCTCGTCGGCGAGTTCACGCGCATGCGCCGCTGCCGACTCGGCGGTGGTGGCGTCCCTGTCGGCCTGGTCGGCCACATCACGGGCGGCGCCTGCCTTGCTCTCCGCGTCACTGGCCGCGCTGCGCGCGGAGGACGCGTCCCTCTCGGCGGCGTCGGCCGCGTCGTTGGCCTGGGAGGCGTAGCCGCTCGCGGTGGTCGAGGCGTTCGCGGCGGCGGCTGCGTCGTCCGTGGCCCGCTGGTTGTGCTGGACGGTCTTGCTCTCCGCCTCCTTGGCGGCGCGTGCGGCCGCGGCCGCCGTGGCCCCGGAAGCACGTGCCTGGCCGAGAGACGTGGCGGCGGCCGCCGCGGACCCGGCGGCGTCGGCCGCGGCGGCCGCCGCTGCCTTGGCGTCGGCATCGGCCCTTTCCGCCAGGTCCTTGGCCGCGTCGGCGGCCCGGGCCGCCTGGGCGGTCTTGGCCTGGGCGACGGCTTCCTGCTGCTCGGCAGTGGTCTTGGAGCTCTGTCCGATCAGCACCGCCAGCCCGGCGGACGAGTCGGTCTCCTTGTAGGGGGAACCGAGCTGGATGGCGTCATTGGCGGGCTGTATGACCTGGGCGGCCGAATCACGGGCGGCGAGGGCCGCTTGGGCGGTCGCGTAGGCATAGCCGACGCTGCGCTTGGCGTCGTCGGCCGTGTTGTCGGCCTCGGTCCGCGCGATGACCGCGTCCGCATGTGCCTGAACCGCCTTGGACTTGGCGGTGTCGGCGTATGCCCTGGCTTGCCGTACGTTCTCGGCGGCGGCGTTGGAGGCGGCGATCGCGTCGGCGGCCGCCGCATGGGCCTTCATCACCTGGGCCCGGGTGACGGTCACATCGCGTTGAGCGGCGTCGGAGGCTGCCTTGGCCCGTGATGCGGCGGCGTCGGCGCGGGTCGCCGCCTCCCGGGCGGCGGCCGCGGCGTTGGTGGCTTCGTTGGCGGCGGCCCGTGCGTCGTTGGCGGCGGTGGTCGCGTCGTTGGCGGCGGCGCGTGCCCTGGTCGCGGCGGCCCGTGCGTCGTTGGCGGCGTCGGTGCCGTCCACCGATGCTGCGTAGGCCTCCAGGGCGGCCGCCTTGGCGGCCTTGATGTCCCGGTTGCGCTCGGCGTCCCTGGCGTTGTCACGCGCGGTGGCTGCCTTGCGTTCGGCAGCCTGTGCCGCGTCCTTCTTGTCGCTCGCCGTCTTTCCGGCGTCCTGAGCCTCAGTCAGTTTCTTTGTGGCAACGTCCCGTTGATCCTTGGCCCGTTGGTCGGCCGCCGCGGCGTTGGCGCGCTCCTTCTCGGCGGTCTCCTTCTCCGTCTTCGCCTTGTCCCGCTCGGACTCGGCGGTGGCCCGCTTGGCCGCGGCGTCGTCCGCCGCGGCCTTGGCCGTCTTCTCCGCGTCCTCGGCCCTGGCCTGGGCTGACTTGGCGTCGGATGCGTTCTTGGCCGCTTGGGCAGCCTGTGCGGCGGCACCCTCGGCGGCGGACTTGGCGTCGGCGGCGGCCTCCTGGGCGGCGATGCGCCGGAACTCCGCCTTGGCGGCGTGCGACTGGGCCATGGCCAGGGAGTTGAGGGCCTTGCTGTCGTTCGCCGAGGCGCGGGCTGCGTTGACGGCGGTCTCGGTGGCCTTGGCGGCGGCCTGGGTGGCGGCGATCGACGCCTTGGCGACCTGCGCCGCCTGCTGGGAGTACATCAGGCCGCGGCCGCGCGGCACTTTGGCCGCGTCGGCGATGGCGTACGCCTGGTTCCTGGCCGTGTCCACCCGGGCCGCCTGCTTCTTGGCGTGCTGCGCGGCGCGCGAGGCAACGAACAGCCGCCCGGATGCCCGCGCCCTGGCCTGGGCGATGCGGTCCTTGACCGAGTTGAACTCCTCCCGCGTGGGGTAGTTCATGCCGACCCGGCCCGGGTCGGCGTGCACAAAGTAGTCCTGCCAGTCGGTCAGCCGACTGGCGATCATCGACTGTCCCAGCGCCTCACCCATGGCCTGGGCGGCGGTCATCAGGTCGTCGTTGGCCTCGCGCTCGGCCTCCTGGATGGCGTCCCGCTGGGTGCGCTGTGCGTAGAGTTCGGACTGCCACTCGCTGTGCGCCGCGACGATCTCGGAGGTCAGTACCCCATGCGGGTCGGGCGGGTTGGTGCTGGTGCAGGTGGCGAACCGGGCCTTGAGGTTCTCGACGTCGATGCGGTACTCCATCGACGTCGGGTCGGATGCCTTGGTGGGGAACCCTCCGTGCTGGAGGAACAGACGCGCGTCGTCGGCGTCCATGGAGTGCATGAAGGTCATGTCCTCCCAGGCGTGCCAGTCCGCGCTGTCCTCGTAACGGTCCGGGGAGTACCGGGTGGTCGCGATGTTCTTGACCGCGTCGGCGGATTCCTGGCTCGCGTGCGAGGCAGTGCGCTCGTAGAAGTCGCCTTCGGACTTCCAGAACTGGCCGGCTATCCAGTTGCTGAAGCCGGTCTGGCCGAAGATGTCGGGGTTCCGGGGCGGCTCGGTGAAGCCGGCGTTGGTGTAACCCGGGGGTATCTGCCGGACGTTGAGCGCCCTTTCCCAGTCCGCATCCCGGTCGTTCAGCTCCTGCATCTTCGCGTAAGTGGTGTCCTTGTCCTTGGCGAAGGCGTCGGAGAGCGGGGTCTTCTCCCAGTACCGGCGGTCGGCTGCGGTATGCAGCTCCGCCTGGGTGCCGGCCAGCCCCATCCGGGCGATCACCTTCATCACCGGCCCGCCCCTGGCGAGCACATAGTTCAGCCGGCACTGGTCCTCCCGGACCTGGGCGGCGTCGTCGAGGCCGGAGTCCGCGGACCTGCGGTCCTTGGCCGTTGCCGGGCGGGATCCGCCCGGGGGTTGCAGGGCGCTGGCGGAGGCGGCCACCGCCAGTGAGGTCGCCACGGCCGTGGCCGCGAGCAGACGGTGCCGGGCGCCAACTCTTCGGCGGCGTCCGGGCGGTGAGGTTGTGCACATGCTGAGGTCACCCGTTCTACGAGGTGGAGGTGGAAGGGTTGAGGATCGGAAGCGTCAGCGCTCAGAAGAGGGTGAAGAAGCGCTGCGGATCGAGTTGGCGCAGCACATGCCACTCGCCGAAGGGGTTGGCGGGATCGCCGGTGCCCTTGATGACGCCGAGGTTGCCCTGTCTGTCCCAGGTGATCAGGTCGGCCTTGCCGTCGCCGTCCACGTCCCCGGTGGAGAGGTCGGCCAGGTCCCGGTTCCATCCGGAGCCGACCTTGATGCGGGTGCCGGGTGTCACCTCGGCGTTGGGGTTGCCGGTGCCGGGGTAGATGTACAGGTTTCCGCTGGTGTCCTTGGCGATCAGGTCGGGCTTGCCGTCACCGGTGTAGTCGGAGCGGCCGGTGATGAGGCTGAACTTGTCCCAGCCGCCGCTGCCGATCTTCGTCGGGCCGGTCAGCGTGCCGTCTGCTTGGGTTTGGTAGGACCACAAGGCCCCGTTGTTGTCCGTGCCCACGATCTGCGGCAGCCCGGTGCTGCCCCGGTCGACCACGGCCAGCAGGGAGTACATGTCCCAGCCCCAGCCGACGAGCTTGGTGTCGACGCCGTGTTCGGCCGTGTAGTACAGCGCCCCGTCCATCCGGAAGTACAGGTCGTTGCCCTGGCCGTACTGCGACACATTGGCCGACAGCATCGCGGAGGCGTCCCCGAAGCCGCCGCCCAGATCGGCCTCGTCGAAGTTGCCCTTGCCGTTCGGCTCGTAGGAGAACACGTGCCCGTCGTAGGTCCGGGCGAAGAAGGGGAACGACGGGGCGCTCGCCTCGGCGGCCCGGTGGGCCGGGTGCATCGTGTGCTGGTGGGCATGGCGCGCCGCCGCGGCCCGGTATGCCGCGCCCAGTCGTTGGGCCGCCTGGGCGCGGGACGCGGTGGTCGTGACGGGTGCCCCCGGCGTGGCCGCGGGGAGAGCGATGGCCGGCCCGGCCATGACCCAGGCCAGCAACGCGGCCAACGCCGTCCTGATGGCCGCCGCCACCGCCAGGCGGGCAGCTGGTTGTCGAGGTGACCGTTCTGACGTTCTTCGCATGATGCGATGTCCTATGAATTCCCTGTGTTATCACAGGAGTTGTCAGCACGCGAGGACACACAGACCTCACGGGTCCCGTAAGAGTCTTCCCAACCCTCCCGTACCCCGCGCCACTTGAGTCACGGTGACGGTGACTGTAAGCCCAAGCCCTCATGGCTGCACAGGAGTTGCGGAGAGATCAATCATGTATCGACGCGGAAGTGATGGAGGTGTTACCGGCGGTGCTGCACCAGAGGCCGCATCGGTGACACGCCCGGACATCCGGGGTGTGGTTCAATGGCGAATTGACAAGGTTAGGTTTACCTAACCTAATCTCTCTCTTGTGGCAGAATCCCAAGGCCAACCAGCCGCCCATCGAGGGAAGTTGCAGCCCGGTGCCGCATCGCGGAGACCGGTGCGAGACCCGGCGGCCGGGTACGTATCGAGTATGTGTGCGGCGAACGCGACGGCGCACCGGGAGCCGCGGTGAACCCGGCCGCGAACGGTGCGATCGAAGCGGCGGAGCGCGAACTCCTCACCCGGGTACTCGACGCCCTGCTCCGGGAGGACGCCTACCACCTGCGCAGTACGGCACACGCCGAGCGCCGGGCGGACGGCGACTGGCTGCGTCTGACGGTCGCGGAGGAGGCGCTGGCACTGCCGGTCGAGCCCGACGGCTTCCAGTGTGAAGTCCGAGTCCGCGCACCCCTGTTGGAGACGGGCGACGGGGACACCGTCACCGGACTGCACCCGGTGCTGGCCCGGCTGCGGGCGGCGGTCGAGCCGCCGGACCGGCCGGGGTTCGACGCGTTCACCGCGGAATGCGGCGAGGAGCTGGCGGTGCGGCGGCTGCACCGGAGGGTGCGCAGGGACGTCACCGAGCGGCTGGCCATGGTGTACGGGCCCGGCGCCGCCGACTGGACGGGGCTGCGCGGGGCCGTCGCCCATGACACCCTCGCCGCCTTCCGGGACCACCCCGTCTATCCGACCGGTCACGCCCGGTCCGGGCTCACCGAGCAGCAACTACGCCCGTATGCACCGGAGTTCCATCCCGGCTTCGCGCTGCGCTGGCTCGCCCTCCCGTGCGCAGCCGGGCGCGGCGAGTGGGACGGGCTGCCGCACTGGTGGCCCACCCCGGCCGTGCTGGGGCTGCCCCGCCTCGACGCCACCCACCTGGCGCTGCCCGTGCACCCCCTCACAGCGGGGGCGCCGCTCGCCGGGGCGCTGCGCGACACGGGGCTGGGGGGCGCCGCACAACTCGCCGAGAAACCCTGGCTGGAAGTGGTGCCGACGCTCTCGATGCGCACGGTGGCCATCGCCGACGAGCCGGATACGCACCTCAAACTGCCGCTCACCACCGCGACCCTGGGCCTGCGCAACCGGCGCACCATCAAACCCGGCAGCCTGGTCGACGGCGCGGTGGCACAGCGGCTGCTCGAGGAGATCATCGCGCATGAGCCGCGCTTCGCGGACACCATCCTGCTCGCCGACGAACACACCCACCTCGGCGCGGGCCATGAACTGCTGACGGCGCTGGTGCGCCGCTACCCGGCCGGGCTGCACCGCGCCCAGGTGGTGCCGGTGGCCGCGCTGCTCGCCCGGGCCCCCGATGGCACGCTGGTCGCGGATGCGCTGGCCGAGCGCCACTACGGGGGTTCGCTCACCGCCTTCCTCGACGCCTGCCTGGAGTTGCTGCTCGACTGGCACACCACGCTCTTCGGCTATGGCATCGCCCTGGAGTCGCACCAGCAGAACACCTCGGTGGTGCTCGACGAGACCCGGGGCGGCCGGACCCGGCTGCGGCTGCTGCTGAAGGACAACGACGGGCCGCGGGTCAACTCCACCAGGCTCGCCGCCCGGCTGGGCGGCCGGGCCGCGGATCTGCTCGGGTTCGACGACCGGCGGATCCTGGTGGGCGGCGACGGGCCGGTCGCCGATGTCCTCGCGACCATCACCGTGCATCTGTGCGCGGGCGCGCTCGCCTTCGAGCTGGACCGGCTGGGCCGGATACCGCTGGCCGCCTCGCTGGGACGGCTGCGCGACCGGCTGGCACGGGCCATCGAGGTGCTCGCCGCCGACGGGGCCGCCCCCGGGGCCGCCGCCGTGCTGCGCACCCGGCTGCTGGACGCCCCCCGGCTGCCGGTCAAGGCCATGATCACCGCAGGGACGCTGCTCGGCAAGGAGCGGTCCGGCGCCGCCGACATCAACAAGCACTATGTGGACGGACCCAACTATCTGACAGGTGTGGTGCGTTGACCCCTCATCCGCTTCCCCCCTCCGCCGATCACATCGTCGCCCATACGCTGCTCAACTGCCTGCTCCGGGAGGTCTCCGGCCCCGAGCACCAGACCGCCGTCACCGATGGGCACCTGCTGCTGCGGCTGCCCCGCAGCGGCGTCCTGCTGCGCATCGCCCTCCGCCGGGTCTCGCTGATCGGCGCCCACCGATTCGCCGGGGCGGTCAGCGCCCAGGGCCGGGGCGGCGGCTGGTCCGAACTGCCCTGGCCCGCGCTGGCCGAGCGCATCCACCGGGAGCTGGAACTGCGTACCGGAGTCCGCAATGACGAGTTCCTCGGCCAGGTGGCCGCCAGCCACGCGGGAGTGAGCGCCGCACTCGGCGCGGTCCGCCCCCGGGGCCGTCCCACCGACGCCTATCTGGACTCCGAGCAGTCGCTGCTGTTCGGCCATCGCTTCCACCCCACCCCCAAGGCCCACACCGGCGCCCCCGAGGACTGGGAGCGCTACGCCCCCGAGGCCCGCGCCCGGTTCGCCCTGAACCACCTGGCCGTACGGCGGGAATGCGTACGGCAGGACGCCTTGGCCCCCGCCGCCCTGGCGGCACTCGACCGCCAGGGCCCGGTACCGGCCGGATATCTGCTGCTGCCCGCCCACCCCTGGCAGTACGCCATGCTGCGGGACCATCCCGTCCTGCGGGCCGCGGTCCGGCGCGGGGACATCCTTGAACTGGGGCCGCGCGGCGCGGACTTCGCACCGACCGCCTCGGTGCGCACTCTCTATGACGGCCATGACTTCCTGAAATTCAGCCTCAATGTCCGCATCACCAACTGCCTGCGCAAGAACGCCGAGTACGAACTGGCCGGTGCCGTCGCCCTGACCCGGCTGCTGGAGCCGGTCGCCGCCGACCTGGCCGCCCGCTTCCCGGGCACCGGACTGCTGGGCGAACCCGCCTACCGCACCCTCGGCCTGGGCGGCCGGGAACTGGCCGAGGGCTTTGGTGTGATCGTCCGCGAGGGACTCGGCGCCCGGCTGGCACCCGGCCTGACCGCACTCCTCGCGGCGGCCGTCGCCGATGAGTACCCCACCGGCCGCGCGCAGCTCGGACAGCTGCTGGCCGGGACCGGCCCCGGCCGGGCCCTCGCCTGGTGGGACGCCTACCTCCGGCTGCTGGTCCCCCCGGTGCTGGCCGCCTACTTCGACCACGGCGTGGTCCTGGAACCGCACCTGCAGAACGTGATCATCGGCGTCGACGCCGAGGGAACGCCCCGGCAGGTCCTCTTCCGCGACCTGGAGGGCACCAAGCTGATCGCCGGGCGGCACCCGGCCGCGCTGGCCGCGCTCCCCGGAGAGGTGGCCCGCGCCCTGGCCTACGACCGCGAGCGCGGCTGGGACCGGGTCGTCTACTGCCTGCTCGTCAACCACCTGGCCGAAATGCTCGCCGCCCTCGCCGACCGGCACCCGCACCTGGAGCCACAACTGTGGTCGGCCGTACGGAGGGTGCTGGCCGCCCGCTGCGCCGAGCACGGCGACCCGCCGGCGCTGCACGCCCTGGTCGCCGGGATGCCGCTGCCCGCCAAGGCCAATCTGCTGACCCGCTGGGCACGCAAGGCCGACCGGGACGCGGGCTATGTCCGCATCGCCTCGCCACTGGCCTCGGAACTGCTGTCCGTGCTGTCGACGCTGCCGGCATCGGCCACTCCCGCACCCTCCGTGTCCTGGAGCACCACATGATCACTCCGCCCGTCGCAGCCCTGCCGGACCTCGAACTACCGGCGTACCTCTACGACCTGACCGCCCTGGACGAACACGCTCACGCCATCCGGGCCGCCCTGCCCGACACCGTCGAGCTGTACTACGCGGCCAAGGCCAACCCCGCCCCCGAGATCCTGGGCGCGCTGGCCCCGCACCTCAGCGGCTTCGAGGTCTCCTCGGGCGGGGAGCTGGCCCATGTCCGCGACACCGTCCCCGGCCGCCCGCTCGCCCTCGGCGGCCCCGGCAAGACCGAGGAGGAACTCGGGCTCGCCCTGCGGCTGGGCGTGGAGCGCATCCATGTGGAGAGCGAGCGCGAGCTGCGGCTGCTCGCCGACGCCCCGGCGGACCTCCTGCTCCGCGTCAACCTGCCGGTTGCTGAAGGGGAGTTGGGGACGGCGGCCCTCGCCATGGGCGGCCGCCCCGGCCCCTTCGGCCTCGACCCGCGCGGTGTCGAGGCCTGCCTGCCCCTGCTGCGCGGGACCCGGCTGCGGCTGCGCGGCATCCACGCCCACCTGGCCAGCGGCCTCGACGCCACCGCCCACCTGGCCGTAGCCGCCCGCGTCACCGGCTGGGCCCGGGAGCTCGCCGACCGGCACGGGCTCGACCTGACCGAGGTCAACCTCGGCGGCGGCATGGCCGTCGACTACACCCGCCCGCACACCCGCTTCGACTGGACCGCCTACGGCCGGGGCCTGGCCGAACTGGCCGACCGCCACCCCGAGTTCACCCTCCGCCTGGAGCCCGGCCGCTCGCTGACCGCCTACTGCGGCTGGTATGTCACCGAGGTCCTCGACCTCAAGCACAGCCATGGCGAGGCCTTCGCGGTACTGCGCGGCGGCACCCACCATCTGCGCACCCCGGCTGCCAAGGGCCACGACCAGCCCTTCACGGTGCTGCCCGTCGACGACTGGCCCCACCCCTGGCCGCGCCCGGCCGCGCTCGGCGAACCGGTCACCCTGACCGGGCAGTTGTGCACCCCGAGGGACACCCTCGCCCGACGGGTCCCGGTGGCTCGGATGCGGGCGGGAGACCGGGTGGCCTTCGCCATGGCCGGGGCCTACGCCTGGAACATCTCGCACCATGAGTTCCTGATGCATCCGGGGCCGACGTTCCATTTTCTGTCCGGGTCTCAGCCGAGTTCCCGCACATAGCGCAACTCGCCCATGGCCTGCTGATAGCCGAACCACTGGTTGACCGCCAGCATCGGCGCGTTCTCCGCGTCATTGTGGGTGTACGCCTCCCGGTACCCGGCCGCCCGGGCCAGGTGCAGGCTGTGGTTCTTGACCACCTTGGCCAGCCCCAGGCCCCGGTGCGAGCGGGCGGTGCCCGTCATGCCGGACAGATAGCGGCCGTGGCCGTCCGTGTGGGCCAGGGTGAAGGCGACGGGTACGCCGTCGTCCACCGCCACCACCGACAGGCCGTGGTCGACCACGGGGCGTCGCCACTCGGAGTCCAGCCAGACCTGGTAGGTGAAGCCCGGGTCCACATCGCCTGGTTCGTCCTCGGCGACCTCGGCGTCCAGCTCGTACAGCGGACGCGGGTCGGCGGCGAAGCCGGCGGCGGTGCGCAGTTGGATGCCGTTCGGCGGCTCGGTCCGCTCCGGGAGCCCCGCGGAGGCGAGGTCGAGGCGCAGGAAGCGCGCTTGGCGGGGGCGGCGCCGGTAACCGTGCTTCTCGGCCCAGCCGGGGGAGCGGCCGTCGTCCATCGCCCAGGTGTAGACCGTGCGGGCGCCGAGTTCCGCCAGATGCCGCTCGGCGGCGGCGAGCAGCGCGGAGCCGACGCCGCGGCCGGTCCGCTCGGGGTGCACAAAGGGGTTGGCGAGAGCCTGGCCCGGTTCGCCGTCGGGGACCAGTGAAGTCCGCGCCATGCCCACGACCTCGCCGTCCAGCTCGGCCACCAGCAGCCGGAAGTGCCTCTCGGCGGGGGAGTGCTCGGTCTCCCAGCGCAGCAGTTCGGGGGTGGTGATGATAAACGGCTGGGCCGTGCGGCGGGCCTCGGCGGCAGCCTCGGCGTCGGCGGGGCGGAAATCTCTCACGGTGATGTTCACCCGGGCACCGTAGGAAGGGGGATGGCTCAAAGCAAAGGGTTTTACCGACTGTAGATGGTGCATGCACTTATCTGGGCGTAGCGTCGGCGCCACGGTCCGCGACAGCGATGCGGACGGTGACAACGGGGGCTGAGCCGTGCCCCGGCACCCCGGGGCGGCCTACCGAAAGGGGACACCGCGACCATGTGCGGAATCACCGGATGGATCTCCTACGACCAGGACCTCACCACCGCGCGCGGCACGCTCGACGCGATGACGCAGACCATGGCCTGCCGCGGACCGGACGCCTCCGGCGTCTGGCTGGACACCCACGCCGGGCTGGGGCACCGCAGGCTGGCCGTCATCGACATCGAGGGCGGCAAGCAGCCGATGCTCGTCGAACGGGACGGCAGGGTCCGGCTCGCCCTCACCTACAGCGGAGAGGTCTACAACTACCGGGAGCTGCGTACCGAGTTGTCCTCGCGCGGTCACACCTTCCGCACCAGCAGCGACACCGAGGTCGTGCTGCACGCCTACCTGGAGTGGGGCGGGGCCTTCACCGAACGCCTCAACGGCATGTACGCCTTCGCGCTCTGGGACCCGCGCACCGAGGAACTCCTCCTGGTCCGCGACCGGATGGGCATCAAACCGCTCTTCTACTGCCCGACCCCGGACGGAGTGCTCTTCGGCTCCGAGCAGAAGGCCATCCTCGCCCACCCCGCGGTCCGTCCCGCCGTGGACGCCGAGGGCCTCGCCGAGATCATGGCCTTCGCCAAGACCCCCGGCCACGGCGTCTACCAGGGCATCCATGAGCTGCGCCCCGGTCACACCGTGCGCGTCCGCCGCTCGGGCCTGACCGTCCGGCGCTACTGGGCACTCGAGGCGCGGGAGCACACCGACGATGTGCGGACCACCGTCGGCCGGGTGCGCGAACTGCTCGAGGACATCGTCGAGCGCCAGCTGATCGCCGACGTCCCGCTGTGCACCCTGCTCTCCGGCGGCCTCGACTCCTCCGCCATCACCGCCCTCGCCGCCAAGGGACTGGCCGACGCGGGCCACGGCCCGGTGCGCTCCTTCTCGGTGGACTTCACCGGCCAGACCGAGAACTTCCGGCCGGACGCCCTGCGCTCCACCCCCGACGGCCCCTACGCCCACGCCCTCGCCGGGCATGTGCACTCCGACCACCGCGATGTGGTCCTGGACACCGCGGCCCTGATGGATCCGGCCAACCGCGCCGCGATCCTGACCGCCCGCGACCTCCCGCTGGGCTTCGGCGACGGGGACACCTCGCTCTACCTCCTCTTCAAGGCGATCCGTGAGCAGTCGACCGTCGCCCTCTCCGGGGAGTCCGCCGACGAGGTCTTCGGCGGCTACAAGTGGTTCCACGACCCCAAGGCCATACACGCCGACACCTTCCCCTGGGTGGCCGGCGGCGCCGCCGACACCTTCACCCGGGACGGGAAGGCCAGCCTCGGCCGCACCGCCCTGTTCGGCCAGGGCATCCTGGCGAAGGTCGATGTGGACGGCTACCTCGCCGCCCGCTATCGCGAGGCTCTCACCGAAGTCCCCCACCTGTCCGGTGAGAGCGGACTGCAGCGGCGCATGCGCGAGGTCAGCCATCTGCACCTGACCCGCTTCGTCCAGATGCTGCTGGACCGCAAGGACCGCGCCAGCATGGCCGTCGGCCTGGAGGTGCGGGTGCCGTTCTGCGACCACCGCCTGGTCTCCTACGTCTTCAACACCCCCTGGGCGATGAAGACCTTCGACGGCCGAGAGAAGTCCCTGCTGCGCGCCGCCACCCGCGATCTGCTCCCCGATGTGGTCGCCAACCGGGTCAAGAGCCCCTACCCGGCCACCCAGGACCCCGGCTATGCGACCGCCCTCCAGACCGAGCTGCGCCGGGTGGCCGCCGACCAGGACTCGCCGGTGCGGCCCCTGCTGGACGACGAGTCCATCACGTCGGCGCTCTCGGACGGCGGGGCGGAGGCCTACCGCAGCGGTGCGGAAGTCGTCCTCGGCCTGGACACCTGGCTGCGGTCCGGCGGCATCGAGCTTGAGCTCTGAGGCGGTTGACGACCCGTGGGGTGCCGCCGGATCCGGCGGCACCCCACGGGCGGTTGTGCCGTTCCTACTCGGTTCCGTCCCGGCGGCCGGATCCCGTCAGCCTGGCACCCGGACGGAGCCGGGTGCCGGCGGCGGCCAGACAGCCGCCGATGAGCACACTCAGCCAGCCGGCCAGACCGAGGCCCAGGCAGACCAGCGCCGTGACGACCAGAGTGAGCACGGCGGCGGTGACATCGATGACGGCGGCGCGCCGCCCCCCGGGACGTCCGTCACCGGACATACCGAGGAACTCCGCGGCGCGGTGCCGCTTCCGGGACGCGGTCAATTGAGTTGGTTGACGAGGCAGCCGGCTGCCGCGACCGTGACAAAGCCCCAGGGGCCACCGCCGAACCTGACCATCCTCGCTCCCGCCCGGACTCGTTTGATATTGACCGAGACATGGTGGGCCTGCACCGGCACATAGGCGGAGAGCGCGCCCAGACCGCACTTCTTGGCGGCGTTCTTCACCACTCGGCCGATCCGGTGCCAGTTCCAGCTGAAGGGATTCCACCATGGGTCGGCGACCACCGGGAAGGCGGTGTTGGCATCGAAGTCCACGGTCTGTACGAGGGCGTTCCCGTCCAGGCGGTAACTGGTGGGCACCGGATTGCCGTTGGCGTCCTTCGCCCAGGGGGCGTTGAGCGGTGCCACCGGCTCGTCCGGGTTGGCGCCGACGATCACGATCGTGCCGTCGTCCTGCCGGCGCAGCGTCGATCCGGCCGGCAGGTCGGGGGTGGCCCGGAACTCATGGGGGGCGTCGGCGTTCTTGATGACCTGCAGGGTACGGCTGCCGCCCTCGAGGGTGGGCTGGGTGACGGTGTCGACCGCGGCGCTGTCGGTGGTGCGGACGACATTTCCGCCGACGTTCACACCCCTGGCGTCATTGCCGGTGATCCCGATGCCGACGGCCGGGATGTCCTCGGGCTTGCTCCGGATCTCGCCACTGGTCTCCCAGGGCACGGTCACGGTGCCGGTCGGGGTCTCGGCGATGGCGGCGAAGGAACCGTCACTGGTGGTGGCGGCGGTGATGTCCGAGGCCTCCAGCCTGGCGTTGACGGTGCCGAGCGTGCGCACCGTGGCATCGGGCTGCCAGCCGGTGTCCACGGTGAAGGTGATCGGTGCCGACCAGCCGGACCAGCGCGACCCCTCGTAGGTACCCGAACGGACCTCGTAGGAGTGGCCGTTGACCAGCTTGCCGTCCGGTACCACGGCCGTGGCGGTGGCGCCGGGATCGACGGCCTCCGAGGAGTCCAGCTTGGTCACCAGCTCGCCGGTGGCCTTGTCGGTGATCTCATAGGTGCCCCGGATCTTGGCGTCCTCCGGGGAGTCCTCGACCGTGAACCGCAGGGTGGGCGTCAGGGAGTTGACCTTGTAGACGCCGTCCTCGGTGTAGAACGGCGCCCCCGCCTGGAGGTTGGCGCCGCTCTTGAGCGGGGGGCTGTAGGTGACCGTCAGCTGGGGGATCCGGTCCTCGGTGGACTTGGAGGAGTAGAAGCGCTTCCAGCCGTAGGTGTCGTTCTCGTCCGCGGCCTTCAGGGCCACCGATCCGGTACCGGCCTTGGCGCTCGCCCAGGACTTGGCGAGGTCGGTGACGTCGGCGTTCACCCAGCCGCCGGTGTTGCAGGCGTCCGCGCGGGTCTCGGTGGAGGTGGCGGCCTTGCGCTTGAGGGCGGGCTGGTTGTTCCAGCGGGTGGCCGTACTGGCCGGGTCCGCGTCCCACACCTCCCAGCCGCGGGCGTCACAGGACCAGGAGTGGTAGTTGTACAGCGCCAGCTTCGCCTCGCCGACCTGCGCGTCGGCGAACTGCGCGGTGTCCCAGGTGAGGAACGACCGGGCGACGCGCTTGTCGCCGCCCGCGTAGTCGCCGGGCCAGCCGATCTTGAGGTCGGTGGATGCCGACTGGTCGGCGTCGGTGCCGACCTGTACAAAGGTGTCGAACAGCACGGACAGCGTGTCGGTGGACGGGTCGATGGTCACCGGATACCGGGTGGCCGGGTCCGCCAGGAACGCCGGGTCCGGCGTCAGCCGCAGCTCGACGGTGTCCCCGCTCTGGGTGACCTTCATCGGCACCCGGGCGGTGTGGGTGTGCTCACCCGAGCGCCGGTCCACCGCGGCGTCCCACATCATCGGGGCCGGCATATGGGCGACCTGCCGGCCGGTCCTGCGGTCGGTGAACTCCACCGACCCGTCGGCCTGTTGTGCGGCCTTCAGGCCGGGGACCCGCAGCGGCAGCGTCATCGGGGCCGCGGTGTCCGCCGGGCGCTTCTTGAGGCGCAGATACTGCTCGAAGCCGGTCCGGGTGGCGTCCACGATCAAGTCGGCGCCGGGCACGGCGTCCTGATAGGTCGCCCGGTGGCCGTCCAGCGCCGGGGCGGGCAGGCCGCCCTTCCACTGGACGCCGATCCGCCGGTCGCCCTCCCCGAGGGTGACCAGATCCCGGGCCGAGGAGGCGGGGGCATCCGCGGCGGCCCTGGCGGAGCGGGCGGTCGTTCCGCCGCTGCCCGCCAGGCGCAGCCCGCCCGGGTGCGCCTTGGCCCGTACGCTTCCGTCGGCGGCGCGGGCCAGAGTGGAGTCCACCCCGACCCACTTGCCGTTGCGCAGCATCCGCTGGGGGCCGCCGGCCAGGGTGGTGGTCAGGGTTCCATCGGGGTTGGCCCAGGTGGTGGAGGTCTCGGTCCTGCGGTCGAGGACCTCCACCCGGCTGCCCCCGGCCTGGGCGGCCACCAGGGCGGATGCGGTGGTGGCCGCCTCCGTCACCTTGGCTCCGGCGGCCTTGTGCAGGGGGGATCGGTGGGGGGACGGGGCGGCGGGGTCGGCCAGTGCCGGGGCGACGGACCCCAGCAGGGCCAGCACCGTGGCGGCGGCTATGCCGCCCGCCGTGGCGGATCTCGCGGACAGAGTCCTACGAGTGATGTGCACAGACAGCTCCTTACGTACAAGTGCGCTGATGTTCAAGTACGTTGACGTTCGCTTGCCTGAGAGCAGAATCGGTCGCTCGTGATGCCTGAGACTGCTGAGCGGGGGGTCAACAGAGCGACTGCTGTGTCGAGTGTGTCGTATGAGATCTCTCGGCGTCGAGCGCTCCCGGATTCTCGGTCAGGTCCTGGGCGACGGCGTTGACACGCGCGGCCAAGGGTGCTCTGCACTCCTGCCGTTGACGCACAATGGGGGCCGCGATCCACCCAGCCAGCCAGGAGTTCCACCGTGTCCTTGTCCCTGACCGTCGATCCGCACGCCCCCGAACCGCCCTATGAGCAGATCCGCGCCCACATCGCGGAACGGGCCCGCTCCGGCGCCCTCCCCGTCGGCCACAAGCTGCCGACCGTACGGGGCCTGGCCGGGGAACTGGGGCTCGCCGCCAACACCGTGGCCAAGGCATACCGTGCGCTGGAGACGGACGGGGTGATCGAGACCCGGGGCCGCAACGGCACTTTTGTCGCCGCCCCGGGCGACACCGCCGCCCGCGAGGCCGCCGCGGCCGCCCACGACTACGCCCAGCGCGCCCGGCGGCTGGGCCTGGACCGGGCGGCCGCGCTCGCCGCGGCGCAGGACGCGGTGCGCGCCGTATACGGCTCCTGAGTGCCCAACACAACAGGGTGGGAACGGGCGAGTGTGCCGAATGGGACGATCACGGTCGTTCGGCCCGAAGCCGCCGCACTCCGGACCGCGCGCCGATACCCTTACGGGGATGGGACGCCATGCTGGGGGGCCGACGTTGTCAAATCCGAGGCGGTGGCGGCTGAGCGCGCTACTCGCGGCCGTCGCGGGCGCGTTGGCGCTGCTGTTCACCATGAGCATCGGGGGCTGGGGATCGAGCGGCGGCCCCCCCGGCGGCCTGGGCCGCGATCCGGGGCCCACGGATCTCGGCTGGGGTTTCACCCACACCCAGTACAGCGCCGATGTGGGCGACGACGGCTCCAAGCAGACGGCGGCCAGGCTGCTCTCCGGCGACCCCATGCCGCAGAACCAGCACATCATGGGCTGGGGCGTGGACAATCCCGAGCCCAGACCCGGTACCTACAACTTCGGTGACCTGGACCGCCGGGTCGAGCTGATGCGCAGGTCCGGCGGGACGCCGGTGCTCACCCTGTGCTGCGCGCCCGACTGGATGAAGGGCGGCGGTCCGAACACCGACTGGTCCCAGAAATCCCTGGAGCGGGCCCCGGACCGGGCCCACTACCAGGACTTCGCCCACCTCGCCGGAGTGATCGCCAAACGGTATCCGGACGTCCGGCACTTCATCGTCTGGAACGAGCTCAAGGGCTTCTACGACGATGCACGTAAGCGCTGGGACTACGAGGGGTACACCCAGCTCTACAACCTCGTCTACCGGGAACTCAAGAAACAGCGTAGGGATGCTCTCATCGGGGGGCCGTATGTCGTCATGGACAGCAACGCTCCCGGGTCCGGCTCGAACTCCTCGGTCGTGCAGGGAGTCTGGGGGGTGCTGGACCAGCGCTCCGTCGACGCGGTCGACTACTGGAACCGGCACAAGGCAGGGGCCGACTTTGTCGTGGTCGACGGCTCCAGTTACACCCGTGACGGGAATCTGCTGATCCCGGATGAATTCCAGGCCACCCGGAAGTTCGCCGACGTCACCAGCTGGCTGAAGAAGACCACCGGGCTGCCGGTGTGGTGGGCCGAGTGGTACGTCGAGCCCCCCGACGCCAACGACGAGCGCAAGGGCTGGACCGAGCCGCGCCGGGTCGCCGTGCAGGCCACGGCCATGACGCAGTTGGCCCTGGCGGGGGTGTCGACGGCCTTCTACTGGAACCCGGAAGAGGCGTCCGGCGGCGACTGCGCGGGCTGTCTGTGGCGCACCACCCAGCAGGGGGGCGGCGGAGGCGCGCTGCCGATGCTGGATCTGCTGTCGCGGTTCGCGAAGGGGTTCGGGCCGGGGGCGCGGGTGCGGGTGCCATCGGTCGGGGGGCCGGATGGCGGTGTGGTGCGGGCGCTGGCGTCCGACGCCACCGTGGTGGCGATCAATACACAGGATCGAGGAGTGGTGGCGGAGGTGGACGGCCAGGGGGTCAACCTCGGTCCGTACGAGGTGCGTTGGCTGCGGTAGGGGTTCTTTGGCCCCGGCCCCTCACGACAGCGTCACCAGCCGCTGCACCAGCACCGCCCCCACCACCCCCACCAAGGGCAGCGCAAACCAGAACGAGGCCTGCAGCCACCGCAGTTGCGCGGGCCCCGGCCGGGCCGCCACCCGGGTCAGCTCCCGCGCCGCCAGCAGAAGCAGCAGCAACACCGCGGTGAGCCCGCCGATCACCGACACCGGCGTCCAGGTCACCCGTGGACCGGCCGGGCCGGGCCGCGGGCGGGGCGCGGAGCCGGACGGCTTCTGCTTCAGCTCGTACAACACCGCGTCGCCGGAGGTGAACGCCCGGCGCAGCTCGGGCAGCCGGTCCAGGGAGCCGCGCAGCCGCCGCTCCCAGTCGGGAGCGTAGCCCGCGGTGAGCTCCAGATAGGTGGACTGGCCGCGGTTGACCATCAGATAGGCGTTGGGCCCGGCCCTGCGCAGAGCAGCGAGCACATCGGGCAGATCGGCGGGGTCGCGCGGGGCGAGCGTCGGCTCGTAGAGCACGCGTTCCATGTCCCGGGCGCCCCAGGGCATGGCCGGGGTGATATTGGTGACCGTGTCACTGCTCATCCACAGCAGCCGCACGGTCGGCTTGTCGTGTGCGTAGACATAGTTCATGGCGGCGACCTCGCCGTCCCGGACCCGTTCGAAGGGCTCATTGCCCCAACGGGCCACCAGGAAGCCGAAGACCAGGACCAGACCGGCGGCCAGCGCCGCCAGTGGGCCCAGGGAGTGTCCCAGGGCGGTGCGGGGACGCGCGCCCTTGGCCGGGAAGAGCGCCAGCGCGGCGAGGACGCAGGCGCCGGGCAGGGCGAACAGGAAGACCCGCAGGGCCACTTCGCCGCCGTACGACTGCATGCCGAAGGCGAGGAACGGCACACAGGTCAGGATCAGCAGGGCCAGGTCGGAGATTCCGGCGCGGCGGCGGCGCCACCAGCCGAGCGCGGCAAAGGCCAGCACCCCGCCCGCGAGCGCCACCCGGACGTACAGCACCAGCTTGTGGGTGCTGTTGCCGCCCTGGATGCGGCCGGAGACGGAGGAGGAGACATTGCCGCCCAGCGAGCCCAGGCCACCGAAGAGCTCATTGAAGTGCCCCGACCAGTAGGGCTCGGCGAGGAAGCCCACCCACACCGCCAGCATCACCCCGCACAGCAGGGGAAGGCCGCGCAGGGTCGAGCGCCGCAGCAGCACCAGGGCGGTCAGCACCCCCAGCATCACAAAGGGGGTCAGCTGGTGGCTGGTGACCGAGGCGGTGAACAGGGCGATCAACAGCAGCAGCAGGACGGCGAGTTCGCGGCGGCCGGCGGGGGCGGTGCGGCGCTCGCCGGGCAGTCTCCGGCCGCCCGGCGGCCGGAGCGGCCGGAACCACACCAGCAGCACGGCGACGAAGAGGAGGTAGAAGGCGTAGTTGAGGGCCTGCGGGGAGAAGTAGTCCTGCCCGACCCAGCCGCACAGGGCGAACAGCCAGAGCGCCGTCCACTTCGCCCGCCAGCCGGCCCGGACGGCCCGCAGCAGCAGCGCCAGCGGCGCCAGGCACAGCAGTTGGACGGCCAGCGGCCACCAGCGCAGCACCTCGCTGAGATCGGTGACGCCACAGGCCCTGGCGGCGAAGGCGGCGAGGGCGAAGAAGCCGGGCCAGCTCCAGCGGGCGTCCAGGTCGGGCGCGGCCGTGCCGGTGCGTTCGATGTAGTCGATAAAGCCGACATGCTGCCAGGCCGTCGCAAAGCGCGGCTGGTCCTCCAACAGCGCGGGCACGGCATGCAGGGACACCACGGTCAGCAGCAGCACGGCGGCCAACAGCCAGGGGCGCGGCCGGTCCTGCCACAGCGCGTAGGCGAACGCCGCCATCAGCAGCCCGGCACCCAGCAGGGTCGCGGCGGGCAGGACGGTCACCAGCCCCAGCCCGCCCATGCCGTCCAGGTTGACCTCGCCGATGGCCCGCAGCGGCACCCAGTACAGCGCCAGCGCGGCGGCGAGCAGCAGCCAGCCGCGCGCCTCGGGGCCGGGCCACCGGGGCACCGGCCGGGGCGGGGCGGCGAGCGGCGCGGTCCCGGCGGCGGGCGGCGGGTCGGGCGGGGGAGGCGGGCCGGCGTCCGGGGCGGGCCGGACATCGGGGCGTCGCTCCGGGTGGTCGAAGTCCAGCCGCACGCCCAGCGGCAGGGTGTCCGCATCCAGTGCCGCCCGCAGCGCCCAGCGGGTGCCATGGCCTCCGCCCTCCCGGGCGGTGGGCTCGGCCGGCGGCTCCTCGTGGTGCCGGTCGCCGTGCGCCGGCAGGTCGGCCAGGTCCCCGTCCGGGGCGGCCTCGACGACCCGCTCCGGGGTGGCGGGAGCGGCCTTGAGGATGCCGCGGAGCCGCACGGCCGCGACGGTGCTGATCACCGCGAGACTGGAGATCTCCGCCACGCCCTCGCCGGTCAGCCCCAACCGGGGGAGCAGCAGCAGCGTCAGGCCCAGGACCAGCACGCACAGCAGCCCCTGGAGATAGGCGAGCCCGGCGGTGCGGCTCTGGGCCCGCAGCACCGCGAAGTAGGTCTCCATCACCACGCGCAGCGCCGCCCCGACCGCGAGCCAGCGCAGCAGCGGGGTGGCGGCGCCCTCGTATCCGGGGCCGAACACCCGCAGGATGTACGGCGCGAGGAGAAAGAGCAGGGCGCACACCGGGAGCATGATCTTGGCCATCCGGCGCAGCGCGGCCCGGCAGTTGGCCGCCAGCTGCTCCGGGTCGTGCGAGCCCTCGACGGTCAGCGAGGCACCCATGTTGATGGCGAGCAGATTGACGGTGCCGCCGATGGTGGAGGCGATATAGAAGTACGCGTTGTCGGTGGAGCTGACCTGTGCGGCGACGATCACCGGCACCAGGTAGACCACGGCGAGCGAGAACAGCGAGCCGGTGTAGTCCCCGGCCAGGAAGCGGCCCATCTCCCGGTAGGAGGCGGGACGCGCGGTGCGCGCGGTTGCCCGGATGTGCGCGGGGACCAGCCGCCGGAACACCAGCCAGCCCAGTGGCAGTACCGAGACGGCGATCGACACCACCCAGGAGACGAACACCCCGGTGGTCGGCAGGGCCACCGCCAGTCCCACCAGCAGCGCCAGTTTTACGGTGGAGAAGACCGTATTGCCGACCGGGACCCACTTGGCGCTGCGCAGCCCGGTCAGCACCCCGTCCTGCAGGGTGAGCAGCGACCAGGCGATCACCGAGGCGATGAACCCGAGCCCGGGCAGCAGCCCGTGCAGGGAGCGGTAGGAGGAGCCCCAGAGGTCGAGGGTGAGCAGGAAGACGCCCGCCGCCGCCGCGACCAGCACCGAACTGCCCGCATAGGTGCGGAGGACCAGCTGCCCGGTGGTCCGGCCCGCCACCGGGATGAAGCGGGCCAGCGCCCCCGTCAGGGTGAGCGCGGCGAGCCCCGCGAGGAGCTTCATCGCGGCGATGGCCGCCGAGCCCTGGCCGACCGAGTCCTCGCTGTAGTAGCGGGCGGCGACCAGCCAGAAGCCCAGCCCGAGTACCGCGCTGATACCGGTGTTGAGCATCAGGGCGAAGGCATTGCGGAACAGCGGGCTGCCGCCCCCGCCGCGCCCCGGCAGCCGCAGTCCGCGGCCGGCCGGTTCCACCGCTCGTTCCTCCGTCCGTGCGGACGTGTCAGTCACGCGTCTCTCGTGCCTTTCCGATCACCTGACGGCCTCTGCGGATGACGGCGTACCCCTTGGTCAGGGCCCGGTCCCCGGCGAACAGCCGCCCCAGCGCCCGGCCCTGCACCAGGCGCTCGAAATCCACGATCCCCGTCGTCCGGCGCACCGTGACCCGGCGCAGGGCGTACGGCCCCTGCCCGCGCGCGGCCAGGCCGTTGCCCACCGCGAGCGAGATGCCGTACCCGGCGCCGCGCACCGCCTCCCGCACCCGGCGGGTGGAGTACCCGTACGGATAGGCGAAGGAGACCGGTGGCCGGCCGAGCTCCCGGGACAGTATGTCCCGGCAGTGCTCGATCTCGAACCGCAGCTTTTCGTCGGTGAGTTGATCGAGTTGCGGATGTGTGTGGCTGTGCCCGCCGATCTCGACGCCGACGGCGGCCAAGTCGCGTATCTGGTCCCAGTCCAGCATCAGGTCGAGCGCGCCCCCGGTCTCATCCGCGCCGCGCAGCCACCCGGTGGAGACGAAGAGCGTGGCCGGGAAGCCGTGCTCGGTGAGGGCGGCCAGGGCATGCCGGTGCACCCCCTCATAGCCGTCGTCAAAGGTGATCAGCACCGGCTTGGGGGGCAGCGGGTGCCCGTCGCGCCAGGCGGCGGCCAGCCGCTCGGTGGTGACCGGGGTGAAGCCGAACCCGGCCAGCAGCCGCATCTGTTCGGCGAACGCCTCCGGGGAGACCGACAGCCCGTATGCCGCGCGGGCCGGGGCGTGGGCCACCGAGTGGTACATCAGGATCGGCACCGGGGCGGCGCTCATCGGAGGACCGTCCCTCATGCCGCCTCCTCGCCGCCGGGCGACGGCTGCTCGACCACCGCCACCGCGAACCGCCCGCCACCCCGGCGGGCCCGCACCCGGCCGAGCGCATAGCCCCCGACCGCCGCGGCCACCCCCACCACGATCGCCCCGGCCCGCCCGGCGCCGCCCGGCCTGCCGAGCAGCGCGTCCCGCAGCCCGCGCAGCACGCCCGCGGGCAACACCCGGGTGGCGTACCGGCGTTCGGTCGCCAGCCCCTCCTGCGCGCCCACACTCCGGGCGACCAGCGCCTTGGACAGGCCCTCGGCATAGGCCCGGGTGCGGAAGTAGCCGAACCGCTCGCGGGCCGCGGGCACCCGGTGGTGGATCACCGCCCGGTCGTCGATCAGCAACACCGCGTCCGGCACCGCCCGGACCAGCCGGATGCACAGCTCGGTCTCCTCGCAGCCCAGCGGCAGCCGGTCGCCGTCCCGCCCGATGCCGCTGGCGAACCCGCCCACCGCCGCCAGCCCCGACCGGCGGAACGAGGCATTGCCGCCCAGGACGTTGCGCACCACCACCAGGCCGGGCGGCAGCCCCCGGTAGGTGCACCCGACCACCCAGTCGAACTCCTCGGGGAACCATGCGGGCCTGCGCCGGGAGGCCCACACCGGCCGGGTGCGGCCGCCCACCGCCATCACCCGGGGGTCCGCGTAGCCACCGGCGAAGTGGCGCAGCCAGTCCCGCTCGGCCACCGCGTCGTCGTCGAGGAAGGCGATCACCTCACCATGGGAGGCCGCGATCCCGGTGTTGCGGCCCGCCGACAGGCCGCGGGGGCCCGCGTTGGCGAGCACCCGCACCCGCGCGGCCCCGTCGTCCTCCGCGTACTCCTTGGCCAGCCGCCGCAGCAGCTCCGGATGGTGGTCCACCACGACCAGCGTCTCCAGCGCCGGATACGACTGGGCGGCCACCGAGGCCACCGCGGCCAGGATGTCGTCCCAGCGCTCCTCGGTGTAGACGCAGATCACCACCGAGACGCCCGGCCCGGCCGGCCGCGCGCTCAAGACACCTCCCCGCGGTTCGCGGCCGGCGCGATGGCGATCGGCCGGTGCCGCGCTCGTCGCCGGCGCCGGGCACCCCGCTCGTGCACGATCACCTTCAGCACCCGCAGCCCGTCGCGCACCGCCCGCAGATTGCTGGCGCCATGGATGCGCACAAACTCATGGCTGGGAATCTCCTGGACGCGCAGCCCGGCCTTCACCACTCTGATGTTCATCAGCGTCTCGACCTCGAAGCCGGCGCAGTCCAGGGCGATGTCATCCAGGACCCGCTTCCAGAACGCGTTGTAGCCGTAGCACAGATCGGTGTACCGAGCGCCGAACTTGTGATTGACGATCGAGCACAGCACCCGGTTGCCGAGCTTGCGGATCAGCGTCATGTCGTCGGTGCCGCCCCCGTTGGCGAACCGGGAGCCCTTGGCGAAGTCCGCGCCGCCGACCAGTGCGGAGACATAGCTGACGATCTCATTGCCATCGGCCGAGCCATCCGCGTCCACCATGACGATGATCTCGCCCGTGCAGGCGGCGAACCCCGTGATCAGGGCGTCCCCCTTGCCCTTGCCGCGCTGCTCGACGACCTTGACCGCCGGATACAGCTCACGGGCCACCCTGACGGTGTCATCGGTGGAGTTGCCGTCGACCAGGACCACTTCGTGGATCCACGCGGGCAGCGTCTTGAAGACATAGGGCAGGTTCTCCGCCTCGTTCATGGCGGGGATGACCACACTGACGGGCGGTGCTATTGCGAATTGCGCGGTGACCGGCCGGTAGTGCCCGGGGACCTCCGGGGCCCGGCCGGGATCCCCGGCGCCACTTTGCGTGGCCGCTTCCTGACCGGCCGCCGGGCGCAGGAATGAACTCATGAGTCTCTGTTTCCCTCTCGTCCGGTGGACCGCCCGCCCCCGAGCGGTCCCTTGATGTGTCCGGTGCGAAAAGGGGGTAACCCGCCAGGTCCACGCGGCGTGTCAAGTGCCGGATGAACAGGGCGAGTTGGTGATTACTACCCACGCGGCAACGCGACTCGGCACACCGTGGCACGCCGAGCGCGGCACCCCCTGCCGCGCTCCGCTCCGGAACCATCGCGGCGCTCGAGCCCTCCCCGGAGCCGCATGGAATGATGGACCGATGCGGGTAGATGTACGACGGTATTGAAGCTTGGGAGTGAATGGCAAGAGGTGGGACGGACTCTCCTCCTTTGGTGTCCTTTGTTCCCGGCGCAACGTTCCCCTGCGCCCCCGCGCGCGCCCCTCGGGTCCGCGGGACCGTCCAACTGGCGTACGGATCAACGGACTTGGCGAAGGCGGCCCAGCTGTTTGAGCATCCGGTCGGCCGGCTCGAAGAGCGCGGGCCGCGCGAGCACGGCATTGCGCAGCGCCCGCACCGGCGCACGACGGGCCAGATGCCCGAGCGCCACCGGATGACGCCGCGTCACCCAGCCCTCGGAAACGGTAAGTTCACGGGTCTTCAGGGAATCCTTGTAGGGCTTGTCGCCCCGGCCCAGGTCCAGCTGGGCCAGGCCCGCCGCGGCGGCCCCCTCCGCCATGCGCAGATGCAACACCAGCCCGGGGGAGTACTTCGCGAACTCCGGGTCGTACGCCGGGAACCAGCAGGCGAGCACCGTCCGCGACCGCAGCCCGAAGTGCGCCGCGACCGGCCGGTCGCCCGCGTACAGCACGGACAGCAGGCCGGCGCAGGACTCGGCACGGGTGTGGAAGAGCTGTTCCACGAGTTGGTGTATCCAAGGGCGCGCAAACCGGTCGTTGCGCCCTGTTCTTCGGTACTGCGCCGACTTCCAGCCGATGAGTGTCCGGAGGGCGGCCGGATCGCGCTCGTCGTGCACATACCGCACCTCGCCGATGTCGCGCCCCAGCTTGCGCTCCTTGGCGAGGGTGGTGCGGGTGAACTTCGGAGACTGCTTGCGCAAGGCGGCCAGGTACGGAGCGAAACCATGCTCGACGTCGATGACGGGAGAGCCGTATGAGCTGCAAGAGCCCACTTCGAAAGGTTTCTGCCCCTCCACCAGGTGGTCGAACTCCCACAGCGACAGGCCGCAGGAGTGCAGCAACTCCCGGGCGTCCCACTGGAATCCGGACCGGTGCACCAGGCCCTGGGAGTCCGAGACCCCCAGGCCGATCGCCCGGCCCACGCCCAGGGCGGTCCGCTGGTGGGGGAAGAAGGCCACCGGATCGCCCTCCTCCCTGACGACCGCTATCCGCGCCCCGCGCCGGCACCGGCCCACCGCCAGGGTGAACTCCGGCGCGAGGAAAGGATTCGCGAGCTGGGGGGAGCCATCCGCCACGGCCTGTGACTGCAGGGCCGACCAGGCAGCGCGGTCGGCGGCCGTGAGGTCACCGGGGCGGTACACGCTGATGTCCACGTCAGGAAGCCCGACTTCTCGTGGTGCGGCCTCGGTGGCGCCACACATGTGCCAGCAGGAACAGCAGGAGACTGACGACCGCGACCGTGGCGACACCGCCCCGTACCGTCCAGGCGTGCAGGGCGAGCATGGTCTGCGCGATCAGCAGGTCGACCGTGACGGCTCCGCCGGCCGCCACCACCGAGCGGCTCAGCGGGTCGAGGCCGCGCAGGGCGGCCGCCATGGCGCACGCGGGCGCCACGACCAGGAAGAACAGGGTGAAGGGCGCGCGCAGCGGCGAGCCGATGTCCATCAGCGCCAGCACCGCGCCGACCCCGGCGATGGCCGTTGCGGCACCCGCGACCACGGGCAGCGAGTCCGCCGAGGGACGCCTTCCGCGGGGTTCGCCAGTGTTGTCCCCGGCGGCTTCGGCCGGATCGTCGAGACCGTCAAGACCGGTGAGATCGCTGAAGCTCTGCATTGGCGACTTTGCCCCCCGAAGCGCCGGATGCCGGGCTTCAATGTCGCGCAATGGGCGGATGCACGTCAAGATGTGAAGGCTGTGCAAACAGCCTCCGGCCGCCGACGTCGGGTGAAAGCGGAGGTTTTCCGTCAGGTGAACGGTTGACGAACATGTCAGACCGTCAATCAGCCGTCCACCGGCGCCACTTCGCCATCCCTGATCGGATCCGATGGCTCATTCGAGCCTCCGCCGTCCCGGTCAACGGGACGTAAACGAGGCGACATCAAACGGCAATCAAAGCCGGGGATCCCTCTTGAAATTGACATGGACACTTCCGAAATGGCCAGGGCGCTGCTACCACGGTGGTGGCAGAAACCCTGCTAGGGAGGTCCCCATGAAATTGTCCCGGATCACGGGTTTTCTCTCGGCTGCCGCACTTGTCCTCACCGCCACCCTCGGTGGGGCCGGCACCGCGCACGCCTCGGTACAGCGTTCCGGCCCGGCCTATGTGGCGCTGGGCGACTCCTATTCCTCCGGAGTCGGCGCCGGTTCGTACGACTCCTCCAGCGGAGGCTGCAAGCGGAGCAAAAAGGCGTACCCCGCGCTCTGGGCCGCCCGGCACGCCCCCGCCGGCTTTGCCTTCACCGCCTGCTCGGGCGCCCGGACGGGTGATGTGCTCGGCAAGCAACTGGGCCCGCTGAACTCCAGAACCGGACTCGTCAGCCTCAGCATCGGCGGCAATGACGCCGGCTTCTCCGACACCATGCGCAGCTGTGTGCTCGGCACCGACGACTCCTGTCTGGACCGCATCGACCAGGCCACCGCATATGTCCGGAACGAACTGCCCGGACGGCTCGACAAGGTCTACTCCGCCATCAGCTCCAAGGCCCCCGCCGCCCGGGTCGTGGTCCTCGGCTATCCGCGCTTCTACAAGCTCGGCGTCAGCTGTGTCGGGCTGAGCGACACCAAGAGATCCGCCATCAACGCCGCGGCCGACCTCCTCGACTCGGTCATCGCCAAGCGCGCCGCCGATCACGGCTTCGCCTACGGCAACGTCAACTCCACCTTCGCCGGGCATGAGCTCTGCTCGGGCAGCCCCTGGCTGCGCAGCGTCACCTTCCCCATCGACGAGTCCTACCACCCCACCGCCAGCGGGCAGTCCGCCGGCTATCTGCCCGTCTTCAGCTCAGCCGCCTGAGCCGTATGTGCTCTCGCCCGGCGAGCCGGAGGGCCCGGCGGAGCCGGGGGACGACGGGCCGTCCGTCGGCTTCGCCCGGCAGGTGACCGTGAACCGCACATGAGAGGAGGTCAGTTGGCGGGGGCTCTTGACCTCGACGGCGATCCAGTCCGGTGCGGGGTCGGCCGCATCGCGGCCGGTCTCCGTGTGCCGCACGGTCACCGCCCTCGACTCGCCGAGCGAGACGGTCTGCCACCCGCCGTCCGCCACCTTCCCGCTTCCGGTGACCCAGCGGTAGACCACCTCCGCCGGAGTGCGGTCCACGCTGATCGTCGCCCAGAAGGAAGGGGCCTGGGCGGTGGGGGCCGGGCAGGGACCGGAGTACCGGTCGCGGACGGCCTTCACCTTGACCGTGACCCCATAGCCGGCGGACGGGGTGGGCTGCCCGCTCGTCCCGCCCCCGCCCGAGCCGGCCGGGGCGCCGGAGGAGGACGCCCCGGAGTTCCGGCCGCCACCCCCGCCGGTGCCGCTCCCCGAGGAGGAGGAGCCACCCGAACCATCCCGGCTGATCAGCGCCCACACCAGCCCGCCGATGGCCAGCACGGCCACCAGTACCACGGCCACCAGCACCACCCCGGCCCCGCCGGACCGCCGCCCCGGTGCACCGTCACCCGCACCGGGTGCGGACGGCACGGGGGCGGCACCGGAGGGCGGCGCGGACCCGCCCACCGGGTGCGCCGGGACCGTGGGGCTGTACGCCGCCGGGCTGTACGCGGCCGGGACCGCGCTGGGCGCACCGCCCGCGGACGCCGTCCGCAGCAGCCGTTCGGCCTCCGCCGGGCCCATCCGCAGCGCGGGGTCCTTGCGCAACAGCCCGTCCAGCACGGGCAGTAGCACCCCCGCCCGGCGCGGCGGCGGCAACTGCTCGTCCACCACGGCGCGCAGCGTGCTGTACGGGGTGTCCTGGCGGAAGGGGGAGTGGCCCTCCACCGCCGCGTACAGCGTCACCCCGAGCGACCACAGGTCGGACTCCGGCCCGGGCGGGCGGCCCAGCACCCGCTCCGGCGCCAGGAATTCGGGGGAGCCCACCAGCTGGCCGGTGACCGTCAGCGCGGTGCCGGTGCCCTCGGCGGGCTCGTCGATCCGGGCGATGCCGAAGTCGGTGAGCACCACCCGCCCGTCGTTGGCGATCAGTACATTGGCCGGTTTCACATCGCGGTGCAGCACCCCCACCTCGTGCGCGGCTCGCAGCGCGGCCAGCACCTCGGCGCCGACATGCGCGGCGCGCGCGGGCGTGACCGGCCCCTGTGCGTCCAGCTCGTCTCCAAAGGACATGCCGCGCACCAGCTCCATCACGATCCATGGGCGGCCGTCCTCGGTGACCACGTCATGGACGATGACCACATTGCGGTGTGAGATGCGGGCCGCGGCCCGCCCCTCGCGCTCCAGCCGGGCGTACAGCCGCCGCACCTCGCCCTCCGGCAGGCCGGCCGGTGCCCGTACCTCCTTGACGGCCACCTCGCGGCCGAGTATCTCGTCCCAGGCCTGCCACACCACGCCCATACCACCGCGCCCCAGCTCGCCCTGCAGCCGGTACCGGCCCGCCAGCACGCGCCCTCCGTCGAAGGCTCCGCTCATGAGCACCCCTCCCCCGGGAGAGCGATTCCGGGTGAATGTACCGCAACGGAGCGTGATTGCCTCTACCTTCGTACCTGAATGTCCGAGTCAACTCGCGACCAAAGGCGGCAGGTTCACGCCAGGCACGTCAACACCCTTGACGGGGTGGTGAATCCGTTCCGCCGATGCACGGGTGACGCGATGGGGCGATAGGGTTACTCTGCCTTGGCCGGGTGCCTCGTACGGGTGGGGAGTCTCATGGATCAGATAGCAATGCGCAGCAGGCCGCGAGTGCCTGCCATCGATTACGGGAGTGGTGCGTCCAGTGCGCGCCTCGACCGCCATCTCGCGGTGCTGGGCGGCCCCGCTGTGCCGCAGCGCGAGGCCGAGGGTGCCACCTCGCTGATGCGCGAGCTCACCGCGCGCGATCAGACGCGCACCGGTGCCAGCCGGACGGCTCGCCTCTCTCTGTTCGCTCCCCTGCGGCGGCTGCGCCGCTCGCTGTTCGGCGGCCGCCACTGACGATTCCCCACCCGTACCCCACACCACCCCAATTCCCGGTCGGCCGTCAGGCCGGATTCGGCTGATCGGTCAGTGCGCGTCCAGGGTGACCGTGAACGAGAACCGATCCCCCCGGTAGCGGATGCGGGCGACGTCCACGGCCCGTCCGCGCTCGTCATAGGTGACCCCCGTGTAGTGCAGGATCGGGCTGAGCAGCGGCACCTTGAGCAGGCCGGCCGTCTCCGGGTCGGCCAGCCGCGCCTCCACGGTGTCCGTGATGCGGCTGATCCGTACCCCCAGCGCATCCCGCAGCACCTTGGTCATCGGCCAGCGGGTCAGGTCGGACAGCTCGATGCGCTCGGCCAGTTCGGGCCGGACCAGGTTCTCCGCCCAGTTGGTCGGCTCCCCCGAGGTCTCGTCACAGCGCAGCCGCCGGAAGGCGACCGCCTCCGTCAGACCGGGGAAGTGCTCGGCCAGTTCGGCCGGCACCGGGGCCGGGCCGTGCCCCAGGACGGTCGTGCGCTCCCCGGACTGCTGGGCCACGATGGTGTCCACCGAGCCGAGCAGCCGCACCGGTGAGGTGCGGCGGGCGCTCGGCTCGATAAAGGTGCCGCGCCGCCGGTGCCGGCTGATGAGCCCCTCCGCCTCCAGTTCCTTGAGCGCCTGCCGCATCGTCAGCACGCTCACCCCGTAGTGTGCGGCGAGCGTGTCCTCGGTGGGCAGCCGCAGCGGGTCGTCCGGGCTGCGCCCGAGTATCGAGGCCCGCAACGACTGCGACACCTGGTACCAGAGCGGCAGCTTGCGATTGAGTGCGAGGGAGTCGGGGGCGAAGGAGTTCACAGGAGTTCCCTACGAGGCGAAGTGGCGCTCCAGACCCTGCCACACCCCGTCGTACCCCCGCTGCAGATGGCCGGCGGACGCCGCCTGTCCGGTCAGGGTGATCGGCCAGCGGGTCTCAAACATGAACGCGAGACCGTCGTCCACCTTGTGCGGCTTGAGCTCGGCCGCGCTCGCCCGGTCGAAGGTCTCCCGGTCCGGGCCGTGCGCGGACATCATGTTGTGCAGCGAGCCGCCGCCCGGGACGAAGCCCTCCGCCTTGGCGTCATAGGCGCCCTCGATCAGGCCCATGTACTCGCTCATCACATTGCGGTGGAAGTACGGCGGCCGGAAGGTGTCCTCGCCCACCAGCCAGCGCGGCGCGAAGACCACGAAGTCCACCCCGGCCAGCCCCGGGGTGTCGGACGGCGAGGTGAGCACGGTGAAGACGGACGGGTCCGGGTGGTCATAGCTGATGGAGCCGATGACATTGAAGCGGCGCAGGTCATAGACGTACGGCAGATGGTTGCCATGCCAGGCGACGACATCCAGCGGCGAGTGGTCATAGGTCGCCGACCAGAGGTTGCCGCAGAACTTGTTGACCACCTCCACCGGGCCCTCGACGTCCTCATAGGCGGCCACCGGCGCAAGGAAGTCCCGTGCGTTCGCCAGGCCGTTGGCGCCGATCGGGCCGAGATCGGGCAGGGTGAACGGCTGCCCGTAGTTCTCGCACACATAGCCGCGGGCATTCTCGGCCAGCAGCTCCACCCGGAACCGCACCCCGCGCGGGATCAGCGCCACCTGGCCCGGCTCGGCCCGCAGCAGCCCGAACTCGGTGCGCAGCAGCAGCCCGCCGCGCTCGGGTACGATCAGCAGTTCGCCGTCGGCGTCGCTGAACACCCGGTTCTTCATTGAGGAGTTGGCGGCATAGAGGTGTACGGCCAGGCCCGCGCGCTGGGTGGCGTCGCCATTGCCGCCCAGCGTCCACAGCCCGGCCAGGAAGTCGGTGCCCCCGGCGGGCTCGGGCAGCGGGTTCCAGCGCAGCCGGTTGGGGTCGGGGACGGTTTCGGTGAAGGGAGCGCCGCGCACGGCCCCGTTGTCGATCCGCGCAAAGGGCGGGTGTGCGGCCGAGGGCCGGATCCGATACACCCATGACCTGCGGTTGTTGCGCCGGGGCTCGGTGAAGGCGGTGCCGCTCAGCTGCTCCGCGTACAGCCCGAGGGGCGCCCGCTGGGGTGAGTTGCGCCCGTGCGGCAGGGCGCCGGGAACGGCCTCGCTGCTGTGCTCGTTGCCGAAGCCGGACGCGTACTCCAGGCCCTCGGCCGTCTTTCGCGCCTGCTCGTGATCGGTGCCGGTCATCGCGTGTTCTCCCACCGCCGAAGGATTCCTATGGGAGACCGTAGGATTCCCTGCCGGGTGCGTCAACGGTCAATGGACCGAAGCGCGGCGATGTGACCGGATGGGAGTCTGGTGCGCGAAAAGTGCCCGGGGTTGGGTTGGGGCTGTTACCCGCACTGACCTGGCGAGGGAGACGGCCTGTGATCGCGCACGACGGGATGTTCATCGACGGAGGCTGGCGGGCCGCCGCCGGGACCGGGGCGATCGAGGTGGTCAATCCGGCCGACGAGCAGGTCATCGGCACCGTCCCGGCCGGTACCGCCGAGGACGTCGACGCCGCGGTGCGCGCGGCCCGTGCGGCGCTGCCCGGCTGGGCGGCCACCCCGCCCGCCCGGCGGGCCGAGCGCCTCACCGCGCTGGCCGCTCAACTCGGCTCCCGGCGTGCGGAGATGGCCGCCACCATCACCGCCGAACTCGGTGCGCCGATCGGCTTCGCGCAGCGCGTGCACGCCGGTCTGCCGGTCGCCGTCACCGGCTCCTACGCCGAACTCGCCGCCACCCACGCCTTCGAGGAGCGGATCGGCACCTCGACCGTGCTGCACGAGCCGGTCGGTGTGGTCGCCGCGATAGCGCCGCCCAGCGCGACCGGGTCCGCGGCCATATCCGCCGGGATGTCGAGGAGGGCGCCCGCCTGGTGGCGGGCGGACCGGAGGCGCCCGACGGCCAGGAGAAGGGCTATTACGTGCGTCCCACGGTCTTCGCCGAGGTCACCCCCCCCAGATGGCCATCGCCCGTGAGGAGATCTTCGGCCCGGTCGTCTCCCTCCTGAGGTACGAGGACGAACATGACGCCCTGAGCATCGCCAACGGCACCGAATACGGCCTCGCCGGGGCGGTCTGGGCCGCCGACGAGAGCGAGGCGGTGGCCTTCGCCCGCCGCATGGAGTGCGGGCAGGTGGAGGTCAACGGTGGCCGGTTCAACCCGCTGGCGCCCTTCGGCGGATACAAACAGTCCGGCGTGGGGCGGGAGCTGGGCGTGCACGGGCTGCGGGAATTCCTCCAGACCAAGTCGCTCCAGCTCTGAGGAGGCGGGGTCAGTCGGGTGAACTCCACTGCGGCGACGGCAGGTGGATCACGATGAGCGCAAAGGCGGCCACCAGGAAGTTGCGTTCGGCGGCCGCCAGTCCGTTCCACTTCGCCGACTGCCACATGGCGAACCACTCACCGCCGATGGCGATAAACCCCATCCCGAAGAGCAGCAGGGACATCACCAGCCCCAGGGTGGTGGCCCGCCGGGCCCGGCGGTGGTGGCGCCGGCCCCGCAGCCACAGCACGGTCCCGGCGGACAGGACGGCGGCGGTGAGCGTCTCCCAGCCGATGATGGCGACATAGGCGAGGTCCTGGATCGTGTGCGAGGTGATCGCCCGCCACATCAGGTGGTCGTCCTTGAAGGTGGTGTCCATGGCCAGTACATGCCGGACGAACTCGCGGTTGGTGTCGAAGTCGGTGATATTGCCGAAGGCGACAAGTGCGGTGTAGAGAGCGACGGTTGCGGTGAGCGCGGTCGCCGCGGTGGGCAGCGTGCCGAGTGCTGTGCGTCGCAGCCCCGTGAACCTGAGTGTCCGTCCCTTGCTCATCCGGCCTCCCGCCGCACCGTGGTCACCCGCCTCGGGTGGATGTTCCCCACCCCGCCCCCGCCCACAACCCCTGGGGCGCTTCTTATGGATCAGCACCGGCCACGCCCTAAGCGCCCGCTCAGCCGCACGGTAAGGTAATGACCCCGACAGGGAGGGCCCAGGAGACCGGGAGGGAAAGGCGCGCACATGAGCACACCGCAGTCCGAGGAGTGGGCCGAAGTCACCCCGGACGCCGCCCGGCGGCTGCTGACCGCCGCCGTGCAGGCGTTCGCCGAACGCGGCTATCACGCCACCACCACCCGTGACATAGCCGGGCGCGCCGGCATGAGCCCCGCGGCCCTCTACATCCACTACAAGACCAAGGAAGAACTGCTCTACCGGATCAGCGGCGTCGGCCACCGGCTCGCCCTGGACCTGGTCAACCGGGCCCGCCACGGCGACGGCGGCCCGGCCGAACGCCTGGCCCGCGCCGTACGCTCCTTCGTCCGCTGGCATGCCGAACACCACACCACCGCCCGGGTGGTGCAGTACGAACTCGGGGCGCTCGGCGAGGACCACCACACTGAGATCGTCGGGCTGCGCCGCGACACCGACGCCGCCGTCCGCGCCATCATCGAAGACGGCGTCGCGACGGGCGACTTCGACGTCCCCGATGTCCGCGGCACCACCCTCGCCGTGCTGTCCCTGTGCATCGACGTCGCCCGCTGGTTCCGGATGGACGGCAAGCGCACCCCGGAGGAGGTCGGCGAGCTCTACGCGGCGCTCGCGCTGCGGATGGTGGGACACCCCCGGGCTCACCACAGATAACGGGACACCGACTCCGCCACGCACACCGGCTTGTCCCCGCCCTCGCGCTCGACCGTCACCACGGTCGTCAGCTGCACCCCGTCCGTCACTTCGGCCACCTGGATCAGGCGGGCCGTGGCCCGCAGCCGGGAACCGGCCGGCACGGGCGCGGGAAAACGTACCTTGTTCAGGCCATAGTTGACGCCCAGCCGGGCGCCCTCGATCCGGAACAGCCGGGGCAGAAACGCGGGCAGCAGCGAGAGCGTCAGATAGCCGTGCGCGATCGTGCTGCCGAAGGGGCCCGTCGCCGCCCGCTCCGGGTCCACATGGATCCACTGGTGATCCCCGGTCGCGTCCGCGAACAGGTCGATCCGCTTCTGGTCGACCTCCAGCCAGTCGCCCGGGCCGAAAACCTCGCCCTCGGCGGCCCGCAGACCGGCGGGCGAGGTGAAGATCCGGGGCTCCGCCATTCCAGTGCCTCCCTTGCTCCCCTGGGGGTGCGCTCAGGGTCCGAGCATCGGCGGCCGCTCTCCGGCTGTCAATCTCCCCAGGTGACGTACTCCCCGGGTGACGTAAAGTCTGGAAGCGTGCCGCAGATTTCAAAAACCATCCAGGAACTCACTGTCGGGCAGCTCGCCGCGCGCAGTGGCACCGCCGTCTCCGCGCTGCACTTCTACGAGGCCAAGGGGCTGATCACCAGCCGCCGCACCTCGGGCAACCAGCGCCGGTTCACCCGGGACACGCTGCGCCGGGTCGCCTTCATCCGCGCCGCGCAACGGGTGGGCATCCCGCTCGCCACCATTCGCGAGGCGCTCTCCCGGCTGCCCGATGAGCGCACCCCCAACCACGAGGACTGGGCCCGGCTCTCCGAGCTGTGGCGCGGCGAGCTCGACGAACGGATCAAGCGGCTCGCCCGGCTGCGCGACCACCTCGACGACTGCATCGGGTGCGGCTGTCTCTCGCTCGACAAGTGCGCACTGTCCAACCCCGACGACGCCTTCGGCGGCCGGGGCAGCGGCTCCCGGCTGTGAGCCCCGCCCCGGACCCCACCGGTCCGGGGCATCCCCCTCACACCACCGCGTACCGCGCCTCGAAGGTGTGCCGCCGCGCCGCCGACAGCGCTCCCGCGGTGAGCACCGCGACCGGCACCACGATTCCGCAGTCCGTGCAGACGGGCCCCTCCAGCGGACAGCGCTCCAGGTCGGCGTGCCACTCGATGCGCTCCTGGGAGCAGACCGGGCAGCGGTCCCCGGGTGCCGACTCCATGGCCGTGATCACCCGGCGCAGTACGTCCGCCAGCCGGGCCCGGGGCTGCACCTCGGGGACCGCGCACGGCACGATGTCACAGCCGCCCCAGGTGTTGCGGTGCCAGTCGTCGACCGCGCTGGGCTGACGGATGCCGTCGTGCTTCTCCCGCCTGCGCCGCCCGGCGAACTCGGCCTCGTATGCGAGCCAGACCTCGCGGGCCTCCTCCAGTTCGGCCAGCGCCGCGATGAGCCGCACCGGGTCCGGGGCGCGGTCGTCCGGGGCGAGACCGGCCGCGGCGCACAGGTGGTACCAGGTCGCCCGGTGCCCGTAGGGAGCGAAGCGTTCGAGGCACTTGCGCAGGGATGTCCGTCGCAAAGCGATGGTGTTCCCCGGATTGCGTACCTCTCGTGCGAGAGCTCTGAAACCTGCCACTGCATCCCACCTCCGGCGGCGCGGACTCGACCGACATGGAAGGGACGTAACCCATCGCGATTCGGATCCATCGGACCCGGGGCATGCCCGGGCGGCAGGTCGTGCGCACCGCGCACGGGGGCGGCGCACGGCCGCTCAGCGCACCACCCGCCCGGCCAGCAGGACGATCCGCGCCAACTCCTGGTGGCAGATGTCGCTGTGCGCCCCGGCCGGCGGCCCGCCGCGGCGTACGACCGCGGACGCGTCGAGGTTCACCCAGCCGCCGTCCGGCAGCGCACCGTCCAGGCCCTGGCCCAGGGTGAGTTCGGCACAGCCGGGCACGGCCCGGATGCCGTCGTGGCCCATCGCGCCCCACCGCGCCTCGTCGAAGCCGAGCAGCGAGTCATCGTCGTCGGACACCCGGGAGGCGAGCGGATAGAACACCCCGAGCGCCAGGTCATGCCGGGAGTGGCAGCACACCACCGGTCCGGCGACCCGGTCCCGCAGACCGTGCAGCGGGCCCGACCGGTGGTGTGCGAATGGCAGCCGGGGCGCGAACGCATAGTGCGAGAAGGCGCCTTGGAGCATGGTCAGCGAGTGGACGGCCCGGGGGTGTGCGGGCAGCCCGCCCAGCGCGTAGGACACCAGCCGCGCACCGAAGCTGTGCCCCACCAGATGGACGCGCAACCCGGGCGAGGAACGGGCGAGGGCGGCGACCGCCGGGCCCAGCCCCCGCCGGCCCACCACCCCGGCCCGGCGCTTCATCTCCCAGTAGGTGCCCTGGCGCAGCAGCTCCAGGGCACCGCCCCACACCCGGTTCGCCACCCCGCCGAACAGCTCGCCCACCGCCAGGCCGGTGCTCTCCAGAGCATCGGCGAAGCGTTCGCAGACCGAGGCCGCGTCAGCGGTGAACATCAGGGGCGCCGCGGTGTCCGCCCCGGTGTCCTGGACGCCCTCCTCGTGCGGGTGCGGCGCGACCAGGGTGCGGACGAGCCCGGCGAACTCCGTCAGCCGTGCCGGGTCGGCCGGGCGGCCGGCCAGCAGTTCCGCCAGCCGGTCCAGTACCGCGTCCCGGCCGGGGAAGGCCGACGCCAGGTCCTGCCGGGCGTCCGGTGGAAGCCCCGGTCCGGCGAGGGCCGCGCCCCGGTCCCGGTACTCGGGGACGGGCTCGTCGGTGAACCGCATCGACGGCCAGATCACGCCGCCGTAGCCGAGGCGCACCCGCTTCCCGGCCCCGGCCAGCAGCCGGGGGAAGGGGGCGAAGAAGGCGGCATAGAGACCGGTGGCGGTGGACCGGGTGTTGTTCCAGCCGTGTGCGAAGAGGACCAGATCGGTGAGGTTCTCCCGCGCCGCGCCGCGCAGCAGGGCGTCCCGTTCGTCCGGATCGGGATGCCCGTCCCGGTCGAAGGTCACTTCCCAGTACGGCTGCACGCTGATGCCCGCCATCGGGTCCCCCAAGTGCCGGTCCGGAGTGAGTGGGTTCGCGCATGGTCCTGCCGTCAAGAGCGCCTGTCCAGCCTTCTTGGCCTGGTTCACCCTTTGGTGTGGGGTGGGCCCTGGCTCGGGTGCTGACGCCGCCGTGGACTCGAAAGTGCTTCCCGGCAAGGCGAATGGCAAGATCCTGCGAGGGGCCGTGTCATCGGCGTGGGCGGCACGGATATCGCGTGGAGCGGAGGGGTGGGGCATGACGAGAGCGGAGACGGGCGGAGCGGCAAGGTGTCATGGAAGACCGGTACCGCAACGGCTGCTGGCCGCCGCCACCCGGCTCTTTGCCGACCAGGGCTATGACCGCACCTCCGTACAGGAGGTCGTCGAGGCGGCCGGGGTCACCAAGGGGGCGCTGTACCACTACTTCGGGTCCAAGGACGATCTGCTGCACGAGGTCTACGCCCGGGTGCTGCGCCTTCAGCAGGAGCGGTTGGACGCCTTCGCGGGCGCCGACGCCCCCATCGAGCGGCGGCTGCGCGACGCGGCGGCGGACGTGGTGGTCACCACCATCGAGAACCTCGACGACACAAAGATCTTCTTCCGCTCGATGCACCAGCTCGGCGCGGAGCAGCGCAGGCGGGTACGGGCCGAACGGCGGCGCTATCACGAGCGGTTCCGCGCCCTGGTCGAAGAGGGCCAGCGCGCCGGGGTGTTCAGCTCGGCCACCCCCGCCGACCTGGTGGTCGACTATCACTTCGGCTCCGTTCACCACCTCAGCAGCTGGTACCGCCCGGACGGCCGGCTGACCCCGCAGCAGGTCGCCGACCACCTCGCCGACCTGCTGCTGCGCGCGCTGCGGCCGTAGGGGTGCCCTGGGGATCAGACGTGGCAGGGGAGCTCGCCGCCGTTCAGCGCCGCCATGTCGCCGAAGACGGCGGTGAGTTCCAGCGGCGAGCCCGGCGGCCGGCCGTCCAGCTCGGCGTAGGCGCGGTGCAGATTGCCGGCCAGCCGTTCGCTCTCGCCCAGCGCCGCGAACCCGCCGAGGTCGGCGCGGCGGGCGGCCTCCAGGGGCGTGCGGCCCGCGGCGTGTTCCGCGCGGGCCAGCCGTGCCACATACCGCAGGTAGTCCTCGGTCCGGTCGTAGACGCCGGGGTCGGTCACCGGGCCGTGGCCCGGGACGACGATCCGCGCATCGAGCTCCCGCAGCCGGTCCAGGGCCCGCAGCGAACCGCCGAGCGAGCCCATCGCGACAAAGGGCGTGCCGCTGTTGAAGACGAGGTCGCCGGTGAACACCACGCGCTGCCGGGGGAGCCAGACGATGGAGTCGCCGACGGTGTGGGCGGGGCCCGGGTGGATCAACTGCACCTCGGTGTCGCCGAGATGGAGGGTGAGCGTGTCGGTGTAGGTGAGCGTGGCGGGGGTGATCCGCACCTCGCCGTAGTCGATCCAGGGCCACACGGCGTGCAGTTGGGGCCCCACGGCCGCGGTCTGCGCGCGGCAGGCGGCATGGCCGATGATCGTCGCCTCGGCGGCGAAGACACAGTTGCCGTAGGTGTGGTCGCCGTGGTGGTGCGTATTGACCACCAGGGACGGCGGCGGCGCCCCGCCGGCCGTGATCGCATCGCGCAGTGCCCGGGCCCGCCGGACGGTGGCGGCGGTGTCGATCAGCAGGGTCCGCTCCCCGTCGGTGACGAACCCCGCGTTGTTCAGGCACCAGCCGCCGTCGGGCTGCACATAGGCGCCGACGCCGGGGGCGATCGGGACGGTGTACGGGGCAGCCGGGGAGCCGTCGGGCATCGGGGGCCTTTCGCCAGTGGTCCGTGCGGGACGCGCGGACCGGACCGGCCGTCAGGATAGGGGTTTCAGCGCCGCTGCTCGAGACCCGGCCGGAGCCGTTCCAGCAGCCCGTACAGGGTGCTGCGCTCCTCGTCGTCGAGCGCGTCGAGCGCGCTGTGGGTGGCCTGCATCTCGGCGCGGACCCGCCGGATCGTCTCCCGGCCCTCCTCGGTGGCCACCACGTTCTTCACCCGGCGGTCGGCGCGGTCCATCTCGCGGCGCACCAGGCCGCGGGCCTCGAGCCGGTCGACGATGCCGGTGACGTTGGAGGCGTCGCAGACCAGCAGGGTGGCCAGGCCGCGCATCGGCACCGGGCCCCTGAGCTGGGCGAGCAGCTTGGCCTGCATGGAAGTGAGGCCATGGCGGGCGGCGGCCGCCGCGAAGTCCTGCCACTGCGCGGTGCCGAGCGTCGCCACCAGCTCCAGGAGCTGGGCCTTGGTCGGAGGCTGGGGGTTCGGGGCGGTCATGCACCGCATTCTACGCAAGAGCTTGAACTCCTAAAACATTAACTTGACTACCTGAAATATTCGGCCTAGGTTTGCCCGGTTGCTTGATGGCATCAAGCATCAATGTCGTGAAGTAACCCGGAGGATTTCCCAGCCCATGACGTCACAAGCGCCCGCCGCCCGGCCCAGGAACGAGACGGTCGTCGTCTTCGCCCTGAGCCTGGCCGCCATGGTCGTATCGATGATGCAGACCCTTGTCGTGCCGATCCTGAGCCTCATCCAGCACGACCTGAACACCAGCTCCGCCAATGTCAGCTGGGTCACCACCGCGACGCTGCTCTCCGCCGCCGTCTTCACCCCGCTCCTGGGCCGCTTCGGCGACCAGCACGGCAAGAAGAAGACCCTGGTCGGCGTGCTGGTGGTGATGGTCGCAGGGTCCGTGCTGGCCGCGGTGACCCACTCGCTGCTGTGGCTGATCGTCGGGCGGGTGCTGCAGGGCGCCGCGACCGCGATCTTCCCGCTCGCGCTGTCCGTACTGCGCGAGGAGATCCGCCCGGCCAAGCTGCCCGGCGCGATGGCCATGGTCAGCGGCACCCTCGCCTTCGGCAGCGGCCTGGCGCTGGTCGCCACCGGCCTGCTCACCTCCGGCGACAACCCCGACTACCGCAGCGTCTTCTGGCTGGCCACCGGGCTGGCCGCGGTCGCCCTGGTCGCCGTCGCCGCCCTGGTGCCCGCCACCCGGCAGACCACCGGCGGACGCACCGATGTCCTCGGCGCGCTCAGCCTGGCCGCCACCCTGATACTCCTGCTGCTGCCGATCACCCAGGGCCATGAGTGGGGCTGGTCCTCCGGCCGGACGATCGGCTGCTTCGTCGGCGCCGTGCTGATGGCCGCGCTGTGGACGCTGGTGGAGAACAAGGTCCGCGAGCCCCTGGTCGACATGAAGATGTTCGTCCACCGGCCGGTGCTCTTCGCCAACTTCGCGGGTCTGCTGGTGGGCTTCGGCTCCTTCGCGCTCTTCATCGGCGTCTCCTACCTGGTGCAGATGCCGTCGAAGATCGCGGGCTATGGCTTCGACGCGAGCGTGCTGCGCGCCTCCGTGGAGTTCCTGCTGCCCAGCACCCTGGTCTCGCTGCTGGCGGCCCCGATCGGCGGCCGGCTCGTGCGCAGCCACGGTCCGCGCCTGGTGCTGCTGCTGGCCTCGCTGGCCGGCACCGCCGGCTTCGTCTGGATCGCGCTCGACCACGACCACGCCTTCTCGGTGATCGCCGCGGGCATGCTGGTCGGCGCGGGCATCAGCTTCGGTTACGCGGCCATGCCCGCCGTGATCGTCGCCAGCGTGCCGCGCCACCAGACCGGCATTGCCAACGGGATCAACTCCATCTCCCGCTCGACCGGCAGCGCCATCGGCTCCGCGATGATCACCTCGGTGCTCGCCTCCAAGAGCATCGAGCACCTGCCGCCGGGCGCGCCCAAGCTGCCCGCGGAGAGCCAGTTCACCCTCACCTTCGCGATCGCGGGAGCGGCGTTCATCCTGGTCTCCCTGGTGGCCGGGCTGGGCCTGCGCACGATCCACGCCTTGCGGTCGGCAACGGTGGCGGGCTCCGCTCCCACGGCGGACGCTGAGACCGCGTCCGTCACCCGCTGAACGCCCACCACAGGAGGAGCACCATCATGAAGGCTGTCAGCTACCGCACCCACGGCGGCCCCGAGGTCCTCGAGTACGGCGAACTCCCCGAGCCCGTGGTCGGCCCGGACAGCGTGCTGATCAAGGTCAGGGCGGCGGCGGTCAACCCCGTCGACTGGAAGGCCCAGGCGGGCTACCTGGACGGCCTGATCGCCCCGGTCTTCCCCGTGGTGCCCGGCTGGGACGTCTCCGGCGTCGTCGTCCGCCTCGGCGCGGACGTTCCCGAATACCAGGTGGGCGACGAGGTCATCGGCTATGTCCGCGAGGACTTCCTGTCCCGGGGCACCTTCGCCGAGTATGCGGCGGCCCCGGTGCGCACCCTGGCGCGCAAGCCGGCCACCCTCTCCTTCGAGCAGGCGGCGGGCATCCCGCTGGCGGGGCTGACCGCCTACCAGGCGCTGAAGGCGACCGGGGCGGGCGCGGGGGACACCGTGCTGATCCACGCCGCCGCCGGGGGAGTGGGCTCGATGGCGGTCCAGCTCGCCCGGCACTCCGGCGCCCGGGTCATCGGCACGGCCGGCGAGCGCAACCATGACTATCTGCGCTCGCTCGGTGCCGAGCCCGTGCAATACGGGGACGGGCTGGCCGACCGGGTACGGGCCTTGGCGCCCGAGGGCGTGGATGTCGTGCTCGACCTGGTCGGCGGCGGAACCATCCGGACCTCGCCCGAGCTCACCGCCCCCGGCGCCCGGCTGGTCTCCATCGCCGACCCGGCCGTCGCCGACCTCGGCGGCCGCCTGCTGTGGGTACGCCCCGACCCGGTCCAGCTCGCCGAGCTGAGCTCGCTGGCCGAGCGGGGCAAGCTGGCGGTCGAGGTGGCCGAGGTCTTCCCGTTGGAGCGGACGGCGGACGCGCAGCGCCGCAGCGCGGAGGGGCACACCCGCGGCAAGATCGTTGTCACGGTCGGCTGACGGACGCGGCGGGACCGGGGCTCATGCCCCGCCCCGCCACTCCCTCAGCCGCGCATACGCCTCCAGCCCGTCCGGCACCCAGTCCCACCGGTCGAGCCGGTCCGCCAGCTCCTCCTCGGAGAGGAACGCATGCCAGGCGACCTCCGCCACCTGGGGGGAGACGGGCAGCTCGCACCGGACCTCGTAGACCCCCGACCACCAGGTGTGCTCGGGGGTCTCGTACAGGAAGCGGAACAGCGGTGTGGGCGCGGGCAGCCCGCTGACGCCGAGTTCCTCCTCGGCCTCCCGCAGCGCGGCCTCGTCATAGGACTCGCCGGCGCCCACCACCCCGCCGACGAACATGTCGTGGCGCGAGGGGAAGACGAGCTTCTGTGCGGTGCGCCGGTGGACGAAGATCCGCCCCCGCCCGTCCCGGGCCAGTACGAACACACAGCGGTGGCGCAGCCGCCGGGCGTAGGCCTCGCCACGCGGCGCCCGGCCCACCACCTGGTCCCGTTCATCGACGATGTCGAGCACTTCGGCCGCCGGCGATCCCGGTGCCGGCAGCCCTTGTTGACCGTTCATGCCCCCATCCAACCCCGGATCCCGGATCAGCGCGGCTGAAGATCACGCACCTGGGTCTCCGCCATCCCGGACGGCATCGCCGGATGGCGCCCGATCAGCACGATGCCGACGACGATGGCGGTCACCCCGGCCGCCTGCCAGGCCAGCGCGCCGGGCGTGGTCCGCAGCCGGTCGCCCAGGAACCCCACCCCGCAGGCGATGCCCGCCAGCGGCTGGGCGGCGGTGAGCGCGGGCAGCGACATCCGCAGCGGGGCGGTCTCAAAGGCGCTCTGCACCAGCACCAGGGCGGTGACCCCGATGGCCAGCACCGCGTACGGCTGCCAGCTGATGAGCAGGGTGGCCAGGCCGCCGTGCGCGAACAGCTTGCCGCTGACCCGGGTCAGCGCGTCCTGGACGCCGTAGAGCAGCCCGGCCGCCACCGCGAGCAGCGCGGCCTCGGCACTCATCCGCAGCCGTTTGGCGATGGCCGCCAGCAGCATCGCCCCGCCCAGCATCAGCCCGATGATCAGCCAGTGCCGCAGCGGATCGGTGACCGAACTGCCGCCGTGCGGCTGCCCGGCCACGATGAACGCGGACACGCCGCCGGCCAGCAGCCACAGTCCGCCCCAGCCCGTCCGGCCGAGCGGCTGCTTGGTCTGCCAGCGGGACAGGGCCATGGCGAACAGCAGGTTCGTCGCCATCAGCGGTTCGACCAGCGAGATCTCGCCCTGCCCCAGCGCGATCGCGCCAAGGACCATCCCGCACACCATCAGCACGATGCCCGCCACCCAGCGGGGCATCCGCACCAGGTCGAGCAGCAGACGGAAGGAGAGGAAGTCGCTCATCGGGGCCCGTTGCGCGGCGTTCTGCTGGAGAACGAAGCCGACACCCAGGCAACATGCCGCACTGACGGCGAAGGCGAAGACCATGACGTCGCGCACCTCAAGACCGGCCGGTCGTCGGAGACTTGACATATGACGATAGCCGCCCCGTGGGCGGTGTGACGTCCGAGTACCCCTCTTTCGGACGTTCATCCAGGCAAACGGGCGCAATGGCCATGGCTTTACCATGGGTGAGCATCCGCTCCGCCCACCGCCGGGTGTGCCGATCCACACGTCACGCCCCGGGCGCGCCCCGGTCGCCCGGGGTCACCAGTCCCGCCTCATACGCGGCGATCACCAACTGCACCCGGTCGCGCGCACCCAACTTGCCCAGGATCCGGCTGACATGGGTCTTCGCCGTCAGCGGGCTCAGCCCCAGCGCCTCGCCCACCTCCGCGTTGGTCAGCCCCCTGGCCACCAGGGCCAGTACCTGGCGCTCCCGGGCGCTGAGCACCTCCGGACCCCGGTCCCGGGCCGCGGCCGGAAGATCGGTGCGCAGCATCCGGGCGATCAGGCGTGCGGTGGGGCCGGGGGAGAGCAGGGACTCCCCGGCGGCGACGGTCCTGATGGCCTCGAGGAGCGCGGCCGGCCGGGTGTCCTTGACCAGGAAGCCCGAAGCCCCGGCGCGCAGCGCGTCGATGACGTACTCGTCGGTGTCATAGGTGGTGAGGACGAGCACCCGCACCCCCGCCAGATCCTCGTCACCGGCGATCAGCCGGGTGGCCTCGATGCCGTCCAGGTCCGGCATCCGGATGTCCATCACCACCACATCGGCCCGGCCGGCGCGGGCCAGTTCGACGGCCTGCCGCCCGGTACCGGCCTCGCCGACGACCGTCATGTCCGCGGCGGTGCCCACCAGCATGGCGAAGGCGGACCGGACCAGCCGCTGGTCATCGGCGAGCAGGACCCGGATCGCCGCCGGTTCGCTCATTGGCCGTCGCTCCCTTCAGATGCGTCGGCGGCTGCCGCGGCCAGCGGCAGCACGGCGGTCACCGCGAACCCGGCGCCGTCCGGGCGGGGCCCGGCCCGCAGGCTGCCGCCGACACTGCGGGCGCGTTCCCGCATGCCGACGATCCCATAGCCCCCGGCCTCGTTCGCCATGGGGGACCGGCCGTTGTCGAGCACGGAGATGCGCAGCGCACCGTCGGCGCCGGGGCCGTCGTCCCGCGACACCGTGACCGCCACCCCGACCGCGGGTCCCCCGTGCCGCACGGCATTGGTGAGCGCCTCCTGGGTGATGCGGTACGCGGCCGCCCCGACGGCCGGGGGCAGCCCGGACGGGTCCGTACCCGCGTCCACCTCCAGGCGTACCCGGGCGCCCGCTCCCTCGGCGGCCCGCACCAGATCCGGCAGGCCGTCCAGGCCCGGCAACGGGCCTTGTTCGGCAGGGTCGTTGGCGCGCAGCATCTCCAGGGTGGCCCGCAGCTCCGCGCGGGCGTCGCGGCAGGTGTCGGCGATGCCGTCCAGTGCCTTGGCGAGGGCCGCCCGGTCGAGCCGTTCGGGGTCGGTGAGCAGTACGTGTGCCGCGACCGAGGTCTGCACGCCGATCAGGGTGACGCTGTGGGCCAGCAGATCGTGGAGGTCGCGCGCGATGTGCACCCGTTCCTCGGCGACCCGGCGGGCCGCCTCCCGTTCCCGGGTGCGTTCGGCGCGTTCGGCGCGCTCCACGATCGCCGCGACATGGGCACGGTGGATCCGCACCGCCTCGCCGAGCATCACCACATCGGCGATCCAGCCGCCCCGTACCAGCACCGGCAGGATCTGCCCCTCCTCGCCCGTGATCAGCAGGACGACGGCCGCGACGGCGAAGATGCCGGTGAGGGTGAGGAAGCTCCGCACCGGGGGCCCGACCACGGCGAGCGACCACAGTGCGACCAGTTCGGAGGGCAGCAACGCGAGGTCGGGGTAGTCGAATATGTGGTACGGAGCGGCCAGGCAGGCCACCGCCAGCACCGTGAGCATCGGTGCCCGGCGCCGTGCGACCGGCAGCAGCGAGGCGGCGGCGATGATGACCCAGCCGGCGAGACCGGGCGGCCGGGCGTCCTCCGGGGAGAGGACACACAGCCAGCTCTGCAGGGCGAGCAGCGCGGCGACGATGCCCAGGTCCTGCGGCTGAATGGGCGGTTGAGTGGTCGAACGCGGCAGCAGCATCCGCGCTATCAAGGGGGTGGCCGGGTCCCGGAGAGGCATCACCGCTCCAGGGAACTCCGGAATAGCCGTCCCGGCCACCACATCCATCGCTTCAGCAACACGGCGGCGGAGGTGACCAGATAAGTGCGCACCAGAAAGGTGTCCAGCAGTACCCCGATCGCGATGACGAGGCCCATTTCCACCAGCGGCACCAGGGGCAGCGTCGCCAGCACACCGAAGGTGGCGGCCAGCACCACGCCCGCGGAGGCGATCACTCCACCCGTGGTGCGCAGCGCGATGAGCGCCGCCTCGGCGGGTTCGGCGCCCTTCAGCCGCTCCTCGCGGGCCCGGTGCATCAGGAAGATGCCGTAGTCGACGCCCAGCGCCACCAGGAAGACGAAGGTCAGCAACGGCAGCGTGGAATCCAGCCCTTGGTAGCCCAGGACCGGGCCGAAGACCAGTCCGCTCAGCCCCATGGCCGCGCCCCAGGAGGCGATCACGGCGACGATCAGGACCAGTGGGGCGAGCACGCTGCGCAGCAGGGCGATCAGCACGATCAGCACCCCGGCCAGCACCAGGGGGATCACCTTGGCGCGGTCGTCGGAATTGGTGGTGGCCAGGTCCATCTGCTGTGCGGTGGCGCCGCCCACCAGCACCTGAGCGCCGGGCAGGGCGTGCAGCCGGTCGCGGAGTTCACCGACGGTCCGCTTCTCCTCGGCCGACTCGGGCCGGGCGGTGGGGAACACCCGGAACTCCGTACCCTCCGGGCCGCTGCGGGCCTCGGTCACCGAGCCGACCCCCGGAGTGGTGCGGGCCGTCCGCTCCACCTCCGCCGCCCGGTCCGGCCGGGTCACCACATTGACCGGCTGGCTGCCGACCGCCGGAAAGGCGGTGGCCAGGGTGTGCAGCGCGGTGACGGACTCCGGCTTCTCGAGAAAGGCGTCCTCCTGCCGCAGGGTGCCCGGCAGCGCCAGTGAACCGACCGCCAGGGCTCCGAGCACCGCCACCCCGCTCAGCAGCACCACCACCGGGCGGCGGCTGACGGAACTGCCCATCAGCGCGAACAGCGAGCGCCGGGGCGCCGGTTCGGCCCCGTACCGCGGCACCAGCGGCCAGAACGCCCGCCGCCCCAGCAGCACCAGCACCGCGGGCAGCAGCGTCAGCATCGCGGCCAGCGCACAGATCACGCCCACCGCGCCCACCGGGCCGAGCCCCCGGTTGCTGTTGAGGTCCGCCGCCAGCAGGCACATCAGCCCCGCGACCACCGTCCCGGCCGAGGCGAGTACGGCCGGCCCGCAGCCACGGAGCGCGGCGAGCATCGCCTCGTACGGGCGCTCCCGCCGCCGCAGTTCCTCGCGGTAGCGGGATATCAGCAGCAGGGCGTAATCCGTGCCCGCGCCGAACACCAGCACGGTCATCACGGTGGTGTTCTCGGTGGTGACGGTGAGTTGGAACGCCTCGACGAGCCCATGGACCGTGGCCATGGCGGCCGAGGCCGCCACCCCGACCACCCCGAGCGGGACCAGCCACAGCGCCGGGCTGCGATAGATGACGATCAGCAGCAGCGCGACCACCACCGCGGTGCTCAACAGCAGCACCCCGTCAATGGAGTCGAAGACCTCCGTCTGGTCGGCCATCAGCGCCACCGGGCCGGTGACTTCGACGGACAACCCCGGCGGCGCACCCTTGACCAGCTCCCGGATGTCATCGACAGCCTTGGACTGGTCATTGGTGTCCGGCAGTCCGGTCAGCGACAACGCAGTCATGACCGTCGCACGGTCCTCGGACTCGACGCCGGCCGGCAGGGTGTCACCCCCGAGCTCATGACGCCCGGCGATCCGCCGGACCTGTTCCCGCGCCAACCGGCGGTCGGTGGGCGTGAGTCCGCCGTCCCGGTGGTGGACCAGGACCGCCTGGGCGACATCCCCGCCGGGCAGCCGCCGCAGCAGGTGCTCGGCCCGGGTGGATTCGGCACTGGCGGGCAGATAGTCCACCAGCCGGTCCCGGGTGACCCCGCTCAGCCCCGCGAACGGCGCCGTGACCGCCAGCACCACCACCCACAGCGCGACCACCCCCCAGGGGATGACCCGTGCCTTCCTCGTCCGCCGTGCCGCCGGGCCCATGCCTGCCGCCTTCTCGATCGTGAACGATCCGACGGATCCAGACTCCGGGCGCAACCGCGCGAACGCGTCGCCCCCAGGGCCGAAGCGGAAGCTACTCCCCGGGGTGGCCCGGGGACCGGGCTACTCCCCGGGGAGTAGCCCGATCCCCGCGGTCCCGGTTTTGATGAGCGGCGCGTCCCGCGACAACTCCCGGAACCCGACGCTGTCATACAGCCCGCGCGCCTGCGGATGCCCCGGCGCACCCAGGCAGGCGACCGTCATATGAGCGGCCCCGGCCGCCCGCGCCCGATGCATCCCGTGCAGCAGCATCGCCCTTCCCAGCCCCCGGCGCCGGTAGTCCGGATGCGTCCCGACCGGCTCGAACTGAGCGGTCTTGTTCGCTTCGTCGAGCCACATGATCGTCGAGGCTGCCATCGTTGCGTCCGGCGCCTCCACCAGGATGTGCAAGTCGCCGCGGTACGCCGCCGTCCGCCGGACACCCCGGTAGCCCTCGGCCGAGTACGTCGAGGGAGCCCAGGCGTCCAGATGGGCCTGGACCGCGGCCTCCGGCCCGGCCTCGTCGGCGGTGCGGAACCGGAATCCGTCCGGCAGCACCGGCTGCTCCACATCGGCGAGGTCCCGCTCGTTGAGCTGGGTCCAGGACCCGGCGTCGCCCAGCGAGGCCGGGTCGCTCTCATAGCCGTGCGCCGCCCATCGCTTCAGGGCGAACTCATCGGCGGCGCCCGGCAGCACCGTACGTTCGACGCCCGCCGCCGCACCGTCGTACCAGCCGATCACCTCGTCGACCAGCCCGACATGGCCGGGATGGACCTGATACGCCAGATAGGCCCCGGTGACGTCCTTCACCGACCCGTCGCTCCGCCTCACCCGGCGCGGAAGATGGACCCAGCCCCACGCCACCAGATCCCCACCGGAGAACCACAGCCGACGCCGCCAGCTCGCGCCGTCACCGGCATGCCCCTTGCCCCAGGTCCAGGCCAGCTCACCGAACGACGCATCGCTGTTCACCAGGTCCGGGCGGATGGCGGTGACACGCTGCGCCAGACCCTGCATCAGCCGCACGTCCGCGGCGGTCACATGCTCGAGATTCGCCATAGCGCGCCACTGTGTCAGGACCCCGCAAAGCCGTCCAACCGTTATCCGGGCCGACCGCGGACATCGACCGACGCGCGTCACGCCCCACCGGGCGAACGTTGCCCGCCACGGCACCAGAAAACAGAAAAACCCCAGATCAACTGGGGTTTTTATTGGTGTCCGAGGGGGGACTTGAACTCTCCACTCGGGCACCAGCATGCTAGCTAGCTGACCTGTGGGAACGTACGCGACACGCCGCAGAGTTGACGGCTGTCGTTGGTCATGCATTCCCCCTGTTTCGGGCTGTTTCGGACTGCTGTTGGTCATGCGTTGGTCACGTGGCCAACGCCTGCCGCCCGGCGATCTCCAACCGCCTCAGCGGCGCGGGCGTACCGTAGCTCTAGGCGCTCACTCTCCCGACAGGCAGGGCCATGGCGACAACACTTGGGGAACGGCTGGTCGAGCTGCGCATGCGGCGTGGCCTGACTCAGGAGCAGCTTGCCGAGAAGGCGCTTCTCAGCGTGGACACGGTGCGGAAGCTGGAGCAGAACCAGCGGATGACCGCGCGCATGACCACACTCAACAAGTTCGCGCGGGCACTGGACGTGGAGACCTCCGTGCTCCTCGGGGCGCCCCGGGTGCTGGAGCCAAGCAATGGAGCAGAGCCGCCGAGCCTCCTGACGCTGCGACAAGCGGTTACGCCTCTCTCAGGATTCCCCGGGCTAGGCGACCCGGAGGGCGCGCCAGCTCCGACGATCCCTCAACTGCGCGACAGCATCCGCAGTACCGAACGCATCCGCCGTCAGGGCGAGTTAACAAAGATCACTGCCCTACTGCCAACCTTGCTGGCGGATGCCCGTGCTGCCGTCCATGAGTACACGGGTGCCGACCGCGCGGCGGCCTACGCAGTGCTCGCTGAGGCGTATCAGGTAGCCGCTACAACCCTCACCGCGTTCGGCAAGGAGGATGCGGCCTACACGGCTCTGGAGCGGTCCATGGCTGCGGCGCAGCAGTCCGACGATCCGCGCTTGGAGATCATCGGCGTCTCCTCGCTCTCTTGGATCTTCTCCAAGCAAGGTCGAGTGGCGGACGCCGAAGAGGTCGCGGTTCGGATGGCGGAGCGCATCGAGCCCGGTTTCAGGTCGGCCCCCATCGATCTGTCTCTGTGGGGGATTCTCTTGCTTCGTGGCGCCAGTGCCGCAGTCCGGGCGGAACGCACGGACAGTGCCGAAGAGTTGCTCTCGCTGGCCACGGCGGCAGCTGCGCGCATCGGTGTTGACCGACTCGACTACGCAACGCCCTTCGGCCCGACGAATGCCGGAGTCGCTGCGGTGAACGCGTACGTGGACATGGGGAAACCGGACAAGGCCCTGCGCCACGCCAAGCGCATTACCAACGTGGCGGGCCTGCCTCCCACTTGGCTTGCCCGGCATCATCTGGACCGTGCCCTGGCCTACGCGGAGATGAACCGCGACTCCGAAGCGACAAGGGCCCTGCTCGCCGCTGAACAGACAGCCCCTGAGTGGATGCGCTACCACTCCACGTCCCGGCATCTCGTGGCGGAGTTGCGGGAGCGCGAACGTCGCCGTAGTTCCCCCATCAGGGATCTGGCGGTTCGCTTGGAGATCGAGCGGTAACTAGGACGCTACGTCCTACCTGATTTGAGCACTCGCACACCCTGTCCCTGGGCTGAGATCGCGTCCGGTTGCACCGTATCCGCAAGAGATGAAGCGGACCGGAGGCATTGAGGATGACGAACTCACCTGGGCTCAGGACGGCCCCCGTAGCGGACTGGAAACGGGGCGCGGCGGTGTTCGATCGGGGAAGCCAGTTGGTGGGCGTGGTCCATGCGCAGCACGGCACGAAGCTGACCCTCACGCGTCCTTCAGGGCTTCGCTGGCACACCCGCACAGTGGCCGTCCGTGCCGCCAACGACCGGGAGTTGATTCAGCTCAGAGCCCTGGTCAAGCACAACCGTCATGTGCGCGGCCTCGCCTCGCTCGGTGTCAGTCGGTGAGCCGATTACGGGGCTGGAAGGTCAGCCGCGACGGGTCGTTCTGGGGCGGAATCCTGGCCCTGCTGACGTGGGGAACAGCCGTGGCGCTATTGGTCATGGCGGCTGCCGGGAAGCTCGCCTCAGCGCATCCATGAGTTCCCGTTCCCCACTGGTCAGTGAGGCTCCCCAGCGGGGAGCGGGGCACAACGCCCGACCGGTCGCACGCCACCGTGAAGCGGAGTCGACCGGCCGGGTCAGCAAGTGCAGTGCACCACTCCACAGCAGGAGGAGACGCACGATGAGCACAGCAGTTCAGACGCGGACCCGTGATCCGCGCATCATCCTCAACGCGGTACGGGAACGCGTGCCGCATCTGGTCGCAGACGTGGACGTGGCCGACCTGTGGGAGCGAGAAGTCGCGCTTCTGCTGCGTGACAGCGTGGCCGTTCGCAGCCTGGCCGAGCGCATCCTTGGCCAGGGCATCGCGTACCTGATCACCGCCATGGAATGCCCCGGCGTGGACATGGGCGTCGGCAAGACCGTGGACGTAGGCGTTCATCAGCTCATCCTCGACACGCCGCTCTACTTCGCGCTGTGCGAGGAGTACAACAGCGGGCGGTACAAGCACCACGCCCCGCTGATCGAGCGCCGCCGGGACGGCACCGTGATGCGCACGGCCGAACTGCTGCGCAAGAACGGCTTCACCGTCGATGACGAGCTGTGGGAGGTGGACGCGTCCGACTGCTCACCGTGTGACAACAAGGTCCCCGACAGCCACTGACACGGGACTAGAGTGCCCTCGCCCCCAACTCCGCACGAGGGGCGGGGGCACCCTCTTGCCCGCCCCGACACAGAGGAAGCCCAGTTGCCCGCACGACACGACATCGACAGCGAACGCGAACTCTGGGACACCTTCGCGGAGAGCACCAAAGACAAGGTGTTCGAATCCGACCCTGTTTTCTGTTGGACGCAGTACAGCGGGCACGGTCCCGGCCCCGAACTGCTGGGGGATCCGGCGAACGCACTGGAAATCGGATGCGGCACGGGGCGAGCGCTCGCCTACCTCGCGCAGAAAGGCGTGAAGGCAACCGGTGTGGACCTCTCGCCCGTCATGGTCGCCAACACCACAGAACGGTGGGGCCCGTTGGGAGCGCGGTTCGTCTGCGCTGAGGTGCTGGACCACTTGAGCAGCACGACGGAGACGTACGACGCCGTGTACTCGATCTTCGGGGCCGTGTGGTTCACCGATCCGGCCAAGCTGCTTCCTTTGATTGCTGAGCGGTTGAACCCTGGCGGTGTGCTCACGTTCTCCCACCCCCCGGCCATCCCCGGCGCGTACGGCCCGCAGGGCATGTACAAGGGCGGGTTCGCGGGCAAGGCCATGTACACGTACCGCTACAGCTACACGCCCCGGAAGTGGGAAACCCTCCTGCTCAAAGCCGGATTCAAGGAAGCGGAAGCGCGGGTGCTCGACGCTCCCGAGCCCGACCACATCGGAACTTTGATCGCTCGCGCTGTGGTGAGCTGAGCCAAAGCAAAGCAAGAACGCCCCGGCCTATTTGGGCCGGGACGTTCCGTTGGTTGATTAGAGCAGGGCAAGGAAGGGATTGGAGTCGGCGAGCGGTTCCGACCGCTTCACCGGCTGCGGCTTCGGGGCCTGCTTGGGCGCCGGGCGGTAGGCGTCTATCTGCACAACCGTGGCCCGGTTCTGCTCACGCTCTGGAGCGGCCGGCATCGGCTGCGGAGTCGGACCTGGCTGCTCTCCGTGAACGGGAGTGTCACCGCGCAGCGTGAACACGGTGGCGGGACGGCCGGTCTTCCCGGAGCGGTCTACGGTCACCACCACATCCGGCAGCACCTTGACCTCCGCTGCCGTTGCCCCCACGTACGGGAGCACCTGAGACGACGTGGCCCGACCGCCGTGCAGTTCAATCCGGGCGCGGACCTTGTCCGCGAGGGACGGGCGGACCTTCTTGACGGCTCCGGCAACATGCCCGTGACCTGCGGCGAGTCGTACGGCGTCGCGTACGGAGCGGCGAACCAGAGTGAAGGCGGCCGTCAGGATCTCGTCCGTGATGCTCTCGGAGCACTCGGAGGCCGCGAGGCAGGCGGCCACCCTGAGCGTCTGCTCTGCGGTCCGCTCGATGAACACTGCCTGCTCTTCGGGCAGGGTCTCGCCCAGGATGCGGGCGTACCGGCGAACGGTCCGCCACAGTGGCCGGGCGTCCTCGGAGAGAGTGATCACACGAGGGCGGGCGGTGGCCCACCCGTAAGCGTCGGACAGTTCGGAGCCGTCCACCTTCGGCAGGCTCACGCGGTCGTCATCGAGCATGGGCACGGAGCCGAGCAGGAATGGCAGGATGCGGTTGTAGCTGCCGCCTGCCGCTTCGGACTGGCCGACGTACTTGGACCAGTCGGAGGGTGTCACATGAGCGTGGAACACCATGGCGGGGTCGCGGACTTCCTGGGCCTCTTCCTTGGTGGTGTTGCGGAGCGTGGCGCCGTCCCACGCGGCGCGGAGCTTGGTGGTGAAGGAAGCGTCCCGCTTGACCCTGCGGAGCACTTCCGACCATTCCTCTTCAACTACGAGGCAGCGCCGATCGGTCCCGGCCTCCGTTTCCGCCGTGGCCTCTTGTTGCTCCCACAGGTGGTGCACCATGCTCGCCCCGGACGTGATCCCGGACGTGGTGTGGGTGGCCAGGAAGCGGCCCAGGGACGGGTTCACCACGTGCTGAGCGGCACGGAGCGCAGTTCCCTTGCCCCGGCCCGTTCCGGCCACCAACGCGCTCCACAGGAGTACGGGGCGGGCATTGCCTCGGGACGACACCTTGACCGTGCCCCCGATCGCGGCCGACCACATGGACAGGGCCGCTATGTAGATGCCGAGCGCGTCAGTCTCGACGTACGGCGCGATCCTCTGGACTGCGCGACCGATCGGACCATGGAGAACGGGGGTGCTCATGCTGCTTTCGCTTCCTGGGAGTTGGTTTGATGGTTGACCGGGATGGCCCGGCGCCACCGTCCGGAGTCCTTGACTTGGGCGTCAGGGTTGTTGCTGTTCGGCAGACACAGCGGAACCGTCTCTCCGCCATCGGCAGGGATCACAGCGGCCCGTGCGCGGGCGTCCTTGGCTGCGCTCACCCCGGCTGCGCGCTTGACCTGCGCCACGGTGACCGGATCAGTGGTGACGATCCCTGAGCGTTTCTGGCCCCGGTGAGTGGTCCACGTGATCCAACTGCCGGGGCCGTAGCTGCGCTTGCTCGGTTTGGGGGCGCGTCGCCAGGCAGGGAGGCGACGCGGCCGGTACGGCGGGCAGTCGGCCGCCGTGATGGTGGCGGCACTCAGGCCGCTACAGCTTTTCCCTCCGTGGCGTCCCGGTGGGCCAGCTGCCATGCATGGCGCACGTGGAGCGGGATGCGGCCACGGTCCGGCACGGTGAAGCCCTGAGCACGGGCCCACCTGCGTACAGCCTTGTTGCGCTCACGCTCCGACATCCCGGAGCCGTCCACCTTGGCAGGCTCAGGGAGCGGGTCACCACCGGTGAACTCAGCAGCGCACACGGCCGCCTTGAAACGGCCAGGCTCGCGCACGTCCAGGCAGGGAATCGAGCGTTCACGGGCATCACGGAGCTTGTGGCCGTTGCGCTCCCCACCCTCACCCAGGATCAGCAACACGGTGGACTCGTCCGCACGGCCCACGACCTCATAGCCAGCGTTCCGAAGCGCGTCCCGCGCTGCCTGCCAGTCGTACCCGTCGATCTCTCCGGCCACCATGACGGATCGCACAGGCTCAGCTTCCGTCGCTTCCTCGATCACGCCCTCGGTGTTGAGGTCCTCCTCAATCACGGGAGACGACTCGACCACAGGCACGGGAACCGGCTCAGGTTCGGGAGCCGGGGCAGGCTCAGGGGTCGACTCGTCAGAGGCAGGCTCACCCGCGTCCCCCAGGGCATCCACGAGGAAGCCAGCGAACTTGCCCGCGTGCTCCGTGCACAGGTCCCACGTGCGGACCCCCAGGGTCAGCGTGTCTGTCGCCTCTCGCTTGGGCATCGCACAGCGTCTTGAGGACGGGAACAAGAACGGTCTTACGCATGGCACGGAATCCTTAGATAGGGCGGAGCGAGTGAGTCTCGGACGTGGGCCGGAGTGAGTCTCTGACGGCCACCGCATTCAGCCTTGCGGTTCGAGATCAACCCTGCCCGCCATCTATCACGGAACGGTAACGAACAGATATCTAGAGCATTACTATCATGAATTCAATAACGGGGGTAATGGCTTTAGTTAACCGGAAAGCACCCACCAGGGGTGCCGCACTTCGACCGTGTTTGCCAATCAGAATATGAGGAATTAGGAGTCATGACTTCTCCCCATTCTCAGCTCATTCCACGGCAGGTGAAGCAGCTTTTCGGGTCGTGCTCCAGGTCATCCCCCCAGGGCCGTGCCAGGCTCGTCAGCTCCCAGCCGGTGTGGATGGCGAACTCTTGTACGCAGCCCGAGCACTGCGGCTCTGACCAGAGGCATTCGATGCCGGGGCGATGGGTGCCGTCGTGAGTGGCAGCGGCTCCGGCCTTGGCTGCCCTGCGTGCGCTCACTGGCCACCACCACTCTCGAATGTCCATCCCAGGCGCTTCATGCCGTCTGCGGTGAGCCCGAGCGCGGTGGATAGGTGGCGGAATTCCATCTGATGGTTGGCATTCGCTGAGCCATCCAGGATCTTCCCAAAATACGTCAGCATCACTGCCACGGTCGGGATGAACGACTCGTCCCACATGGCGGCCTGCGGCGACTGCCACCACTGCCGCCACTGGTCGCGCTCAGAATCAGACCACTCACGAATTGCGGGCAGATCAGGAACCGGTAGACCGTGGTCCCACGGCAGCTCTATCAAACCCTTGAATCGGGAGTGCGGAGAATTGGGGTTGCGCATCTTGGGCATGAGGGTGTGCCCTCCTGTTTATGTCGGCAGAGCGTGACCGAGCAGCGCGCCGGCTGCTCGACGGAGTGTGAACAGAAGTGGGCCCCCACCTATCGGCAGGGGCCCGAACTAATCCAGGGTTAGGCCAGCTTGATGCCGACCGAGCGCCGCTCGTCCAGGACGGTCGAGCCCACGTAGGCATCCATGATGGAGCGCTGGTTCAGGCTGTCGTCGTTGAAGGTCATCAGCCAGCGCATCGAGTAGCCCTGATGCCCAGCCGTGGCGGAGAACTCACTCCGCACCACGGGCGGGGAGCAGACGGCCATGGCGAACGCCGAGCCGACGTAGGCAACTGCGGTCTTGTCGGCCAGGTAGGGCGAGTAGACGACGGTGAAGCCGTACGCCTCGCCGATGATGCCGCCGCGCAACGTCTCATCCGAACCGGCCTGGGCCACCTGAGAGAAGTTGTCGTCCTTCAGCAGAACGTTCTTCACGTCCGGGGAGACGGCCAGCCAACGGCGGCCCGCTGTACGGCTCTTGTCCAGGACCGTGCCCGCATCGATGATCGCGTGCCGGGGCTGGTCGGCCTTCATCGTGATGAGGTCGGAGGCCTTCTCGGCGGTCCGCTGGTTCATCGTGTTGGCGATGTTCTGTTCCAGGTAGTCACCGACTCCTGCGGACTGGGGAAGCGTGATCTGCTGCTCGAAGGTGTAGAGGTCGAAGCGCATTTCCTTGTCGGTGATCTCCACCGCCGACAGGGCGTGGTCGGTGATCTCCAGCTCGATGGTGGTCTCCTTGACCGGCTGCACCATGCTGTTCACCGAGCCGTTGAAGTTGGCAGCCTTCAGCACCTCGGGGCGCCGGATACGGACCTTGGTGCCGACACCGCCCCGGAAATCCTCCTCCGCGTCCCGGTGCACGGTGTGTGCCAGGCCCTTGAATCCCACCAGCATTTCAAGGGCTGTTGACGCAACGATCTGCGAAATGGCAAAGCTGTTCTCGGACTTAACGGCTTCCTGGATAGTCATAGGCTTCTGATCAGTCATACTCACTCCTAATAATCAATAAAACTGTGGTCTACGGGCCGGACATCAGTGAGTCGCGGAATGGCCCTCGCGAAGCAGGGCGTCAACGGCCGTGGCCTTGCGATGCTGCTCGGTGTCGTCATCGCTCATGAGCGACAGCAGCGGAGTACACAGATGACGCGATGCCTGGACGAGCATGCGAAGGCTCGGGCTGGTCTCCCCGTTCTCCCACCGGTAGACGGTGGAGCGAGCAACCATCATTTCGTCGGCCAGCTCCTCAACGGACAGGCCAAGGGTGACGCGACGGGCAGTGAATGCGTGACGATCGAACATAAGGAACTCCTAGCAGTTGGTAGCTGAACCGCGACTCTGCGGGCAAAAAGAAGACCCCGGCCCACACATGCAAGTGGCCGGGGCTGAAGGCGTTATGGGGAACCTTCTCTCTCACTAATAATGTCGGTGTCCCTACGAGGGGCAGGGGACACATCTGCGAGAAAGTGAGACGCCCGTCACGGGGCGGGCGGAACTGAAATCCTTGATCTGCCTTGGCTGGTAGAAGTCATACTTCAGAGCATGAGAAAGGCCAGCCCCTCAAGGCTGGCCATCTCAGCAGCCCAGGCCTAACCAGCCCAGGATCACTCGGTCAACAACCCTTGGTGAGCCTCCCTCGGTAGAGAGCACTAGGTGAACATCACTAGGTAGTAGGTCAGCGTGACGTGTGGTCGTACTCTCTGGCCCTGGCCTTCATGTCCGTCAAACTGTGCCCATGCTCGTGCCGGGGAATCGTCAGCCAGTGCACGTCACAGTCCCCCTTACCCTTCGACTTGTGTTCCACCCACAACCAGCCGTTCTCTCGGCCGTACTTGATGGCTCGGCCTACCGTGCTCAGCGACGCCCCGGAAGCCTCGGCGATGAGTTCCTGCGGTGCGCGAAGGTCCCGGCCGGTATCGAAGGTGGCGAAGAACGAGGCCGCTGCCAAGACGTGCTTGTACTTGCCCGCCACGTCAGGGCAGTTCCACAAGGCCCGTTCCCACTCGTAGCGGATCGCGGACCTGGGTTTGGGTGACGAACTATTCAACTCCGGTTCGCCGCTCCCTTTCACGCACCGTTCGGCCGGCCGTGACGCTCCGCGTGGGTCGGCCAGCGCTATCGGCTCGGGCCTCTCCCAGGCCGGGCGCTTGGCGAACGGGTCCGTATCCAGGTCGATCACTGCGCCCCCTGCTTGTCCAGCCAGTGGGCAAGGTCATTCATGCGGCAACGAAGAGATTGGCCAACCTTCATAAAGGGGATGCCCTCCCGCTTGTGGTTGTTGTAGACCCACGACTTAGGGACATTCAGGTATTCGGCAACGTCGTCAACGGTCATCAGCTTGGTCAAAGAATCCTCCGAGAAAAAGAAAGCCCCCGATGGCCTCGGGGGCGTGGTCATGTAGGCGCGCAGAACAGGGACTACCGTGCTTCTCCCACATCCGGCAGAGAATCGAGTACGGCCGTGGCCTTGTCGGTCAGGTCCCCACCGGCCTTGCCTGCTAGGGAACTCAAGTACCCGTCCCTGCGGGCCTTCTTGAGGTGGTCCCGAATGGTCTCCGGCCGTCGCTCGATCAACCCTGCCAGCCAGTCCACGGGACGGCTCGCACCAGTGCCCGCCATCTGGACGTACACAGCCGACAGCATGACCAGATAGGGAGCCGAGACCCCTTCGAGAGCGAGCAACCGCCCGGCCAGCTTCGCCGCCTCCTCGATCGTCTGCGTGATCTCCCGAGCGCCTTCTTCGAGGCTGGGGGCGGCCTTCTGCGCCGCCTGGACTGCTTCTGTGAGGTCGAGCCTGCGAAGCACGGTGGTGGAGATGCCGCGCGCCACGTCGCGGGCGGGGGCTTCTTGGGCCTTCTCGATCGTGATGCGTTGCGGTCCTCCGGTCACGGGCCCGCTGGGCCACCACATGTGGATGTCCCACGCGCCTTGGTGCTGGGTGATCTCGAACCCGGTCTCGTCTGCGTCCATGCCAAAACCGTACCACGGACGGTGGTCCACCATCAGTTGACAATAGATGGTGGATCGTGATCAAACTGAGGGCGCCGGAGCAACACACCGGCCCGGCACGGCACGCGCCGACCGGCGGACCCGACAGAGAGAGCACCACCACCCGTGGCAAAGCGCGGAAACGGACTCGGCGGCACCCCAACGGAGATCAAGCGGGCGGGACGGCCGAACACCTGGGGCGTGCGCACGCCCCTCCACTTCAACAAGGCAACCGGAGAGCAGGAGCGCTATTGGATCGGCAGGGACTACAAGACCAAGACCGCAGCGGAGAAGGCACTTCGCGACTGGCACACCGACTATGAGGCGGGGAAGGTCGCACCTCGCTCGGACATGACACTGGGGGCATGGCTCGACCGCTGGCACAGCAATCTAAGGAAGGAGGGGACGACCGTGGCCGGGTACGAAACCAAGATCCGGCTGCACATCAAGCCGCACATCGGCGGCATGAAGCTGACCGAGGTCACCGACGACACGTTGGACGACCTGTACCGGCTGCTGGAAACCGTGCCGTGCCCCACCAACAAGGGCAAGCCGCTCGGCGCCAAGAGCGTCCGCCACGTCCACAACATCCTGTCCGGCGCGCTCGGCGCAGCGGTGCCCAAGCTGATACCGACCAACCCGGCCGCCACGGCCAACCCGCCCACAGGCCGGGAAATCCGGGCACAGGAACGCGACTTCCCCACCCTGGACGACGACGGAACCGCCCGGTTCCTGTCCTCGGTGTGGGAGCCCTGCGGTAACCGGGCCTGTGACGGCGGCCTGACCCATCACTGCCTGCGGGACGCTCCGCTGTGGACCGTCTACGCCGCCACCGGAGTGCGGCGCAGTGAAGCCCTGGGTATGAAGTGGTCCCTCATCAACTGGGCAGAGGGCTCCATCGAACTGGGCTGGGTCGTGGTCGAGGAGGGCAACACGTACCGGCTCCGCAAGCTCACCAAAGACGGCAACGCCAACGCCCAGATCCATGTCGATCAGTCCGTGATGAACGTCCTCAAGTGGCAGAAGGAGCGCCAGGACGCGGAGCGCGAACGCCTCGGCTCCGCCTGGACGGATCACGACCTGGTGTTCGCCCGCGACGGCTTCAAGCTCTACCGAGGCGAAGCCGGAGGACCACAGGACCCCGAGAAGGTCTCGGCGCGGTGGCGCACCCTGCGCACCCGGTTGAAGCTCCCGGAGGAGTTCCGGATTCACGACTGGAGGCACAGCAAGGTCACGAACGATCTGGAGGCCGGGGAGAACCCCGTCGAGGTCTCCGCGAACGTCCGGCACCACTCGCCGGGCTACACGATGGCCCGCTACGGGCACTCACGTAAGGACGGAGCGCGGAAGCTCGCCGCTTCCGGTGCGGGCCGACTCGGCCTCTCATCCCTGGTCTGACCAGGCGATTCCCTGGGCCGTTGGTCACGTGGTTGGTCACGCCACGCCCCAGAAAAGCAGAAAACCCCTGATGAACAGGGGTCTCAGCTGGTGTCCGAGGGGGGACTTGAACCCCCACGCCCGATAAAGGGCACTAGCACCTCAAGCTAGCGCGTCTGCCATTCCGCCACCCGGACCAGGTGCCTGCCGCTGCGAGGCGTTCCCCGCAGCGACAGGGAAAACGATACCAAACATCCGGAGGTGCTCGATCACCCGGCCGAGCGGCCGGAGCAGGCGCTTTTACAGCCGTATGGCGGCAGTGTTGCGGCCTTGGGCCCGGGCGGTGGGAGAGGGAGGATGGCGGTGGACCAACGCCGGGGGCCGCCGGTACACCGCCAGTACGCGGCGGTTCGGGAGGCCGTCGGCGTCGCAACGACGAGGAGGCAGCGTGAGTGAGCCGAAGCCGGCCCGCGGGGGAGTGGGCGCGGGCGCCGAGGAGGAGGTCGTCGACCTCTGCCGTGACCTGATCCGGATCGACACCAGTAATTACGGGGACCACTCCGGGCCCGGCGAGCGGGCCGCCGCCGAATATGTGGCCGAGAAGCTGGCCGAGGTGGGCCTGGAGCCGCAGATCTTCGAGTCCCACCGGGGCAGGGCCTCCACGGTCGCCCGGATCGAGGGCGAGGATCCGTCCCGGCCGGCGCTGCTCATCCATGGGCACACCGATGTCGTACCGGCCAACGCGGCCGACTGGACCCACCACCCGTTCGCGGGCGAGATTGCCGACGGGTGCCTGTGGGGGCGCGGCGCGGTCGACATGAAGGACATGGACGCCATGACGCTCGCGGTCGTCCGCGACCGCCTGCGCACCGGGCGCAAGCCCCCGCGTGACGTCGTGCTGGCGTTCCTCGCCGACGAGGAGGCGGGCGGCACCCATGGCGCCCGGTATCTGGTGGACGAGCACCCCGGTCTCTTCGAGGGCGTGACCGAGGCGATCAGCGAGGTCGGCGGCTTCTCGTTCACCGTCAACGAGAACCTGCGGCTCTATCTGATCGAGACCGCCCAGAAGGGCATCCACTGGATGCGGCTCACCGTGGAGGGCACGGCGGGCCACGGTTCGATGACCAATACGGACAACGCGGTCACCGAGCTCTGCGAGGCGGTGGGCCGGCTGGGGCGGCACAAGTTCCCGGTCCGGGTGACCAAGACCGTACGGGCCTTCCTGGACGAGCTCTCCGATGCGCTCGGCACCCCGTTGGACCCCGACGACATGGAGGCCACGCTCGCCAAGCTCGGCGGGATAGCGAAGATCATCGGGGCGACGCTGAGCAACACCGCCTCCCCGACGATGCTCGGCGCCGGGTACAAGGTCAATGTGATCCCGGGGCAGGCCACGGCGCACATCGACGGCCGGTTCCTGCCGGGGTACAAGGAGGAGTTCTTCGCCGACCTCGACCGGATCCTCGGGCCGAAGGTCAAGCGGGAGGACACCGTCCCGCACGCCGCCAAGGCGCTGGAGACGACCTTCGACGGCGACCTGGTCGCGGCCATGCAGACCGCGCTCCGGGCCGAGGACCCGGTCGCCCGCGCGGTGCCGTACATGCTCTCCGGCGGTACCGATGCCAAGCACTTCGACGACCTGGGCATCCGCGGCTTCGGGTTCGCTCCGCTCAAGCTGCCGCCCGAACTGGACTTCGCCGGGATGTTCCATGGAGTTGACGAAAGAGTGCCCCTTGATGGTCTGAAATTCGGAGTGCGTGTGCTCGACCGGTTCCTGGATGAGTGCTGAAGTTTCGCTTGACTGTGCGTTGTTGGCGTTTTCTTAATCAGAAAGAGTGAACGCGCTCAAGGTTACGTAGCCCGGTTCTCCTGGTGTCGTTACAGGTGTGCGGTCCGCGGCTGGGACCGCATTGCCAACTAGGAGGAAACCAATGCTCAAGAAGGTCGTCGCCACCGCGGCTGCCACCGGCGGTCTCGTGCTCGCGGGCGCGGGTCTGGCTGCTGCCGACGGGGGAGCTCAGGGTGCTGCCGTGAACTCTCCCGGCGTCGTCTCGGGCAACGTCATCCAGGTCCCGGTCGAGGTGCCGGTGAATGTCTGCGGCGACACCATCAATGTGGTCGGTTTGCTCAACCCCGCCACGGGCAACGTCTGCATCAACAAGTGACGTTGCGCCTCACCTGGTGAGGGACTGAAACCGGGCGGCCCCGGAGTGCGCGCCATGCGCCCCGGGGCCGCCGGGCTTTCAGTCGGGCTTCCCGAAAATGCGGGCGGTCCGCCCGCACGCATTCCACATAGAAAAGCAGCAGGAGGGGAAAAGCAATGCGACAGGTCACTAAAAAGGGCCTGATGACGGTAGCGGCGGCGGGCAGCGTGCTCGCCGCAACCGGCGGCTACGCCTACGCGGACGGAGCGCAGGGCGTCGCCGCGCACTCCCCGGGCGTCGGGTCCGGGAACACCGTCCAGGTACCGGTCGACGTACCGGTGAACGTCTGCGGCAACACCATCAACGTGATCGGGGCACTCAACCCGGCCATGGGCAACCGGTGTGCCAACGGGGTGTCCGGTCACCACCGTCAGCATGGGCACGAGGGCCACCGCGGCCACGACGGCGACGGCCGTGAGCACGGCCGTCATGAGGGGGGATCCGGACACCAGGCGGACGGCGAGGCCATCGGGTCACCCGGAGTGATCTCCGGGAATGTGGCGCAGGTGCCGGTCCATGTGCCGGTCAACGCCTGCGGCGACTCGGTCAATGTCGTCGGCATCGGCAACCCGGCCCTGGGCAATGACTGCCTCAACGGTGGCCACCGGGAGCACGCGCCGGAGCACCCGAGGCCGCACGAGCCCAACTGCCCGGCTCCGCACCAGCCTTCGCACCACAACCCGCCGGCCGAGCACAAGCCCGGCCACGAGCCGTCGGACGAGAACCCGCCGGCCGGGGAGCACGCCCCACCCGCCGAGCACTCCACCCACCACCCGGCCGGCCATGCCGGGCCGGTCACCGAGGTGAAGGACGCGCACCGTCCCGCCCCGCACGCCGAGCAGGCGCCCGCGGAGGAGAAGGCCACCGAGCTCGCGCACACCGGTGCGGGCCAGCTGGGCATGGCCGGTGCGGCCAGCGCGGGTTTGCTGCTGGGCGGCACGATGCTCTACCGGCGGGCGCGCGCCGGGCAGAACTGAGCGGTGACCTAGTCACCCCGCCGGATCGGCACAGAGCGGATCGGCACAGAGCGGGCTCCGCGGTCGCGGGGCCCGCTTCGTGTGTTCAGGCTCACCAGGTGGCCCGCAGCTGGCGGATGATCCGGCGCCGAAGCCGCACTTTGCGGCTGCCGTCGGGGTACAGACGGAGTCGGTCCAACTCCCAGTGCCCATACTCGGCGTGGTCGGTCAGCAGGCGGGTGGCGGCCCTGCGGGAGACCCCTCGAGGCACATACACATCACAGAATTCGTATTCCGGCATCGCATCTATTGTGCGGGAACAGCCCCGGTACGGATAGCGTCTGCACTATGTCTGATGCTGCGCAGCCAACCGCTGCCGAGGTACGGGCCGCCGCCGAGGCGGTCAAAGCCGCTCTGGACCGCCACCTCGACGCCGTCGAACGCCGGTCCGGAGAGGAGGACCCGGCCGTCTATGCCGCGTTCAACGAGCTGGCCGCGGCAGCCGAGGCGTACGACGAGCTGCTGTACGACACCTACGACGAGGTCACGCCCTTCGAGATCCCCGGCGATGAGACGCTGCCCGCATACGCGGGGCCGGAAGAACCCCATGCGCTCAGCGTGCTGATCCGCCGGGACTATGCCGTGGCCGACCCGCAGCGCCTGCTCGCACAGGCCCAGCGGGTCGCCGACCTGGATCCCGACGCCCCCGATCTCGATGTGGACGCGGGGCGCGGCCGTGGTGCGGCGGGCCTCGTCGGCAGCAGTGTGCATGCGGCGCTCGGGGTGCTCTTCGGCGAGTACGAGCCGGATGAAATCGCCTCCCGGCACAAGGAGTTCGGGCTGGAGGAAGGCGACTCCACGCTCTGGGTGGCGGCCGCCGACGACCTCGCCGAGCCGGGGGAGTGGCTGGCGGCGCCCTTCGACCAGGCGGATCCGCAGCGGGTCGTCTGCCGCTTCGACGTCAGTGCCGTCTTCGACGAGGAACTCGACGACGGGATGGACGACGGGATGGACGACGGGGACGACGGGATGGAGGACGACGGCATCGACGAGGATTTCGACGAAGCCCTCGACATCCTCGACGTGGAGGAGAACGGCAAGGCCCCGGACCGGGCGAACTGACCCGGGGCCGTCAGCCGTCGATCACCCGGCCGGGTCCGGCCGGTCCCCAGGACCGCTCAGCAGGGACCGCAGCCGGGTGGTCCGCTCCTTGACCGGCACCTGGGCGACCGCGTGCGGCAGCGCCTGGCCCACCCCGTGCACCACCGACAGATGGCGCTCGCCCCGGCCGAACGCCGTATGGATCCAGGCCCTCGTCAGCGCCTGGGACGCGTCGCCCGGCAGCACCACCACAACCGCCGGCCAGCGCGTCCCGGCGGCTTGGTGCGCGGTGACGGCCCAGCCGTGCCGCACCTGTGCCGCCACCCGGCCGGGCGGCACCACGACAGGGGTGCTCGAGCAGTCCAGCCGCAGCCCCTCGGCGTCCGCCGAGACCACCGTGCCGGGGATCATCCGGCCGGGCGCCGGGACATACGCCACCCGGTCGCCGGGATCGAACCCGCCGAACCGGCCCGGGCCCGGGTTGAGCCGCTGTTTGAGCGCGGCATTGAGCGCACGGGTGCCGGCCGCGCCACCGTGACCGGGCGTGATCACCTGGGTGTGCTCCGCGGGCACGCCGATCGCGCGCGGCACCGAATCCGCGACGAGCTGCACCGTACGGTGCACCGCCTCGCCCCCGTCCCGCACCGGGGTGATCACGACCTCCTTGCCGGGCGCCGACACCTCGCTCAACTCCCCGGCGCCGATGCCCGACACCAGCTCGCCGATGGGACCCGGGTCGGGGGTGCGCGAGACGATCACCGGGCAGGCGCGGGCCGCCACCACATCCGCGAACACCCGGCCCGGCCCCGCCGACCACAGCCCGCCCGGGTCGCCGCTCAGCACCAGGCGGGCGCCGTCCGCCAGCGACTCGACCAGGGCCGCCGCCGACTCCACATCCAGCTGCTGGGCGTCCAGCACGGCGAGCAGGTCGATCTGGAGAGTTCCCTCCGCATCACGGCCGGGCCCTTCCCGGTCCGCGAGCAGGCCCGCCACGGTGACGGCGTCGTCGACGCCGAGCGAGGCCAGGCGCCGTCTGCCGTCCTCGGTGTGCGCGGCGGCGCAGGCCCGCAGGCCCAGCGAGCGCGCGGCGGCGACCACGGCGGCGGGCTCCGCCCGCGCCGTCTCGCCGCCGCAGTGCGCCACCAGGCCGGCGGCGGCCACGGACCGGATCAGCTCGGCGGCGGACGGCGGGACGGCCTCGGCCGCCGCCGTCTCCCAGCCCTCCGGGCCTGTCCGGCCCTCGGGGGCGGCCTCCGGCTCAAGGGCTTCCGGCTCAAGGGTGCTCCGCAGCCGGGCCAGTCCGTCGGCGAGGCTCTCCTCGGCCATGGCAAGGCGGTCCAGGCCGAGCAGCAGCCGGACCGGCGCCGCTTCCGGCTCCGTCTGTTCCGCTTCCGCCTGTTCCGGCTCCACTCCCTCCCGGAACACCAGCACCGAACCCTCGGCGATGGCGCCGTGCAGCGCGGTATCCGGATCGGGTACGGAGCGGCCGCCGAGCTGCTCGCGCAGCGTCGTGGACTCCAGCACCGTGTGCCCGGCCAGCGCGGCCCGCTCCAGCAGCCAGCCGATCAGGGCCCGAACCCGGCGCTCGTCCCCCGGACCGCACTGCGGGCCCAGCAGCGCCCGGGCGAAGCCGTCCGCCTGCTCGGGGCGTACGCCCTCGACGGCCAGCAGCTGCCAGGGGTCTTCGTGCAGCACTTCGGCCGCGTGTTCGCCGAGGGCGGTGAGCGCCTGTTCGGCCAGCTGCTCGGGCGCCCCGCCGGAGGCGAGCACCTGCCGGACGGCGGGCAGCTCCTCGGCGGGGGCCGCGTCGGCCACCGCCCGGGCGGGCGGCGGGACGGCCACCGGCGCCGGGCCCGCGTCCGCCCGGGCGGGCTTGCGCGGGGCCGGCGCCGCGGGCCGGCCGGGCTGGTTGAAGAACGACGCCGCCGACCGCTCACCGCTCTCCACCGCCCGCACGGCGGCGGCCAGCGCCTCCGCGACGGCGGACCGTTTGCCGGGCGGCCCCGCCGAGCCCGGCTCGCCGATGACCGGGCCCGGTTCGCCGGCAACGGGGTCACCGGCGGCGGGCTCGCCGTCGTCGCGCCCGCCGCCGGGTGCCGGATCCGGCTCGTCGGACCGCACCGCGTCGGCGGGGTCGTCCTGGTCGGCGGGGCGGTCGGCCGGGGGACCGGGGGCCGTCCCCCGGGAAAACGCGGTCACAGCGTGCTCCAGTCCTGATCGGGGTAGCGGTGCACGGGCGCCGACACATCGTCGAGCGCCTGGCAGATCTCGTCAGGAAGAGTAAGGGCCTCCACTGACAATGCCCCTCTGAGCTGCCGCGCGTTGCGCGCGCCGACGATCGGCGCGGCCACGCCAGGCCGGTCGCGCACCCAGGCGAGGGCCACCTCCAGGGGCGTGCTGGCGAGGCCGTCGGCCGCTATGGCCACGGCATCGACGATGCGGCTCGCGGTCTCGTCCAGATACGGGGCGACAAAGGGCGCCAGGTGTTCGGAGGCCCCCCGCGAGTCGGCCGGGGTCGCATGGCGGTACTTGCCGGTGAGCACGCCGCGGCCGAGCGGGGAGGACGGCAGGACGCCGATGCCGAGGTCGAGCGCGGCGGGCAGCACCTCCCGCTCGATGCCGCGCTGCAGCAGCGAGTACTCCATCTGCGTGCTGGCCAGCCGGGTCCGTGCTCCCGGCGCGGCGAGCTGCCAGGTGCCCGCCTTGGCGAGCTGCCAGCCGCAGAAGTTGGAGACCCCGGCGTAGCGGGCCCGCCCGCTGCCGATGGCGGCGTCGACGGCCTGCAGGGTCTCCTCGACCGGTGTGCCGGGGTCAAAGGCGTGTATCTGCCACAGGTCGACATAGTCCGTGCCGAGCCGCTCCAGCGAGGCGTCGAGTGCGGCGAGCAGATGGCCGCGGGAGGCGTCGATCCGCCGGTCCGGGTCCAGGATGCTGCCCGCCTTGGTCGCGATGACCAGCTCCCGGCGGGGCACCACGACGTCCAGGAGCTGCCCGAGGAGGTACTCGGCACCACCGCCCGCATAGACATCCGCGGTGTCCACGAGCGTGCCGCCCGCATCCCGGAACGTCCTGAGCTGCTCGGCGGCATCGTGCTCATCGGTGTCCCGGCCCCAGGTGAGGGTGCCGAGCCCGATCCGGGATACCCGCAGGCCCGTGCGGCCGAGGTGCCTTTGCTCCATGAGCGCTGAGATTAGCTGGCAAGGTCCACATCGTGGCCGACCACGGACAACTCGCCGATGACGTACTCGAGGTCCGCGCGCTAGAGTCCCCGCAACAGCGGACGTTACTGATGGGTAAGGGGTACTCGGATGCGCCTCGGAATCAACCTCGGCTACTGGGGAGCCGGGATGGACGCGGACAATCTCGAGGTCGCTCGCGAGGCCGACCGCCTGGGCTACGCGGTTTGCTGGGCCGCCGAGGCGTACGGCTCGGACGCGGCCACCGTGCTGTCCTGGGTGGCGGCGCAGACCGAGCGGATCGACATCGGCTCGGCGATCTTCCAGATCCCAGCCCGTACCCCCGCGATGACGGCGATGACGGCCGCCACCCTCGATTCGCTCTCCGGCGGCCGCTTCCGGCTCGGCCTCGGGGTCTCCGGCCCACAGGTCTCCGAGGGCTGGTACGGCGTGAAGTTCGACAAGCCGCTCGCCCGCACCCGCGAGTACGTCGAGATCGTCCGCAAGGCCATGTCCCGGGAGCGCCTCACCCACGAGGGCGAGCACTGGACCCTGCCGCTGCCCGGCGGTCCGGGCAAGCCCATCAAGCTCACCGTGCACCCCGTGCGCGAGCACATTCCGCTGTACATCGCGGCCATCGGCCCGAAGAACCTGGAGCAGACCGGCGAGATCGCCGACGGCGCCCTGGTCCTCTTCTTCGCCCCCGAGCACGCCGAGGAGACCACCCTCGCCCCGATTCGCACCGGCCGTGCCACGGCGGGCAAGGACCTCGAGGGTTTCGATCTGGTGCCGACCGTGCCCATGGCCCTGGGCGACGACGTCGACGCGCTGGCGGACCTCTTCCGCCCGTACACCGCGCTGTACGTGGGCGGCATGGGCAGTGCCAAGCAGAACTTCTACAACAAGCTGGCGCAGCGCATGGGTTACGAGAAGGAAGCCGCCGAGATCCAGGAGAAGTACCTCTCCGGGGACAAACAGGGCGCCGCCGCCGCCGTCCCTCGCAAGCTGATCGACTCCACCTCGCTGCTCGGACCCGTCGAGCGCATCGCCGACCGCATGCGGGCCTACGCCGAGGCGGGCGTCAGCACCCTGTCGCTGACCCCCGCGGGCTTCACCCTGGAGGAGCGGATCGCCGGGCTGCGGGCGGGAGTCGATGCACTGGAGCGGGCCGGACTGGCCTGAGCCGGAAGGAATCCTGCGGCCGTGGTGGGGGCTCGGGGGTGTCCACCCCGCCACGGCCGACACCGGGGACAACGCCCGTACGCCGCCCGGGGTTACGGGCAGCGCGGCGAGTACGCGGCAGAACGCCTCGGCGTGCCGGGCGGCCCGCCGCCCGACGGCCGCTCCGGGGCAACGGACTAGGCTGACGGGCATGGCCACCCTGATCCTGGTCCGGCACGGCCGGTCCACCGCCAACACCGGCGGGGTGCTCGCCGGATGGACCCCCGGCGTCGCCCTGGACGAGCGGGGCACCGCCCAGGCGGCCGCGCTCCCGGACCGGCTGCGCCGCATTCCCCTCGCCGCCGCCGTCACCAGCCCGCTGCAACGCTGCCGGGAAACCCTCGCACCGCTGCTCGCCGCCCGGCCGGAACTGCCGCTGCACACCGACGAGCGGATCGGCGAGTGCCACTACGGCGACTGGTCGGGCCGCAAGCTCGCCGAACTCGCCGAAGAGCCCCTGATGACCGTCGTCCAGCAGCACCCCTCCGCCGCCGTCTTCCCCGGCGGCGAATCCCTGCGCGCCATGCAGGCCCGGGCGGTGGACGCGGTAGGCGACTGGAACGGGCGCATCGAGCGGGAACACGGCACGGACGCCGTCTACCTCATGTGCTCACACGGCGACATCATCAAAGCGGTCGTCGCCGACGCCCTCGGCCTGCACCTGGACCTCTTCCAGCGGATCCACGCCGACCCCTGCTCGGTCACCGCCATCCGCTACACCCCGCAACGCCCCTATCTGCTGCGCCTCGGTGACACCGGGGAACTCGACGGCCTGGCCCCGCACGAGAGCGCACCGGGCAACGGCACCGGGGACGCGACGGTGGGAGGTGGTGCGGGAGCACCGTGATCGCCGTGCGCAGTAGGGTGGTGGCGCGGACCGCCCCCGGGCGCCCGTGACCTCCACCGCACCCCACTCCGACCACCGAACCCAATGGAGCAGGACGTTGTCCCGTCAGGTGTTCCTCTATGACCCGCCGGACCGCTTCGTCGCCGGCACGGTCGGGCTGCCGGGCCGCCGCACTTTCTTCCTCCAGGCCACCGCGGCCGGCCGGACCACCAGCGTCGCTCTGGAGAAGGCACAGGTCGAGGCACTCGCCGAACGCATCGACGAGTTGCTGGACGAGGTCGTCCGGCGCACCGGCGGCAGTGCCCCCGTACCGGCCGTGGCCCCCGCCGAACTCTCCGACGCCGAACCCCTCGACACCCCCGTCGAGGAGGAGTTCCGGGTCGGCACCATGGCCCTCGCCTGGGACGGCGAGAGCCAGCGCATGGTCGTCGAGGCCCAGGCGCTCGTCGAGCTGGAGGCGGACACCGACGAGGACCTCGCCGAGGCGGAGGAACGTCTCCTCCAGGACGAGCTGAACGGGCCGCCCATGCTGCGCGTGCGGATCACCGGCACCATGGCCCGGGCGTTCGCCAAGCGCGCCCTGGAGGTCGTCAACGCCGGCCGCCCGCCGTGCCCGCTGTGCAGCCTGCCGCTCGACCCGGAGGGACACGTATGTCCGCGCCAGAACGGATACCGCCGCGGGGCGTGACTCCCCAGGAACTGCTCGCCCTGGGCGAGCTGACGGTGCGCGGGCGCGTCCGTGAGGCATCCAACGCGGTCCTCTACTGCACGGTCGAGTACCGGGACGTGAGCGCCGCCTGCGTCTACAAACCGATCGCCGGGGAACGCCCGTTGTGGGACTTCCCCGACGGCACCCTGGCCCAGCGCGAGGTGGCCGCCTATGAGCTCTCCGAGGCCATGGGCTGGGGGCTGATCCCGCCCACGGTGCTCCGCGACGGCCCCTATGGCCGGGGGATGTGCCAGCTGTGGATCGAGGCGCCCGCCGAGGACGCGGCCGAACGGGCCGAGGAACGCCTGCTCGCCCTGGTCGAGGGCGACGAGGCCGGGCCCGGCTGGAAGGCCGTCGGCTACGCGGACGTGGGGGCGGAACGCCCCGCGCTGCTGGTGCACGCTGACGACGAGCGACTGCGCAGGCTGGCCGTGCTCGACGCGGTGATCAACAACGGTGACCGCAAGGGCGGACACCTGCTGCCCGCCGCCGACGGCCGGCTGTACGCCATCGACCACGGGGTGACCTTCAACGCCGACGACAAGCTGCGCACCCTGCTCTGGGGCTGGGCGGGCGAGCCACTGACCGAGGAGGCCCTCGACGCCCTGCGGCGACTTTCGGCCGATCTGGCCGAAGGGTGCCCGCTCGCCATACGGCTGTCGGAGCTCATCAGCCCGGCCGAGATCGACGCCCTCCGGGCCCGGGTGGCGGACCTCCTGCGTACCGGACAGCACCGCAAGCCAAGCGGGCAATGGCCCGCCATCCCCTGGCCGCCGGTGTAGTACAGGGCCGGACGAGGGCCACCCCTGCACACCACCACGGCACCCCGCAAGACCGCACCTTCGGCCAACCAACCGATCCGGTTCGTATCCGGAACATGCGTCCGGTTACGCTCAGGACATGCATGCCTGGCCCGCTTCTGAGGTACCCGCCCTGCCCGGCAGGGGACGCGACCTCCGGATCCACGACACCGCGACCGGTGAGCGAGTGACCCTCGCCCCCGGCCCCGTCGCCCGCCTCTACGTCTGTGGCATCACGCCTTATGACGCCACCCACCTGGGGCACGCGGCGACCTACAACGCGTTCGACCTCGTACAGCGCGTGTGGCTAGACACCGAGCGGCAGGTGCACTACATCCAGAACGTCACGGACATCGACGACCCGCTGCTGGAGCGGGCCGTCGCCAACGGCGACGACTGGACCGCCCTCGCCGAGCGGGAGACCACCCTCTTCCGCGAGGACATGACCGCCCTGCGGATGCTCCCGCCCCGCCACTACGTGGGCGCCGTCGAGTCGATACCCAAGATCGTCCCCCTGGTGGAGCGGCTGCGCGACGCGGGCGCCGCCTATGAACTCGACGGCGACATCTACTTCTCCGTCGCCTCCGACCCCCACTTCGGCGGGGTCTCCCACCTCGACGCCGAGGCCATGCGCCTGCTCTCCGCCGAGCGCGGCGGCGACCCGGACCGCCCCGGCAAGAAGAACCCCGTCGACCCCATGCTCTGGATGGCGGCCCGCCCGGGCGAGCCGAGCTGGGACGGCGCATCCCTCGGCCCGGGCCGTCCCGGCTGGCACATCGAGTGCGTCGCCATCGCCCTTGAGCACCTCGGCATGGGCTTCGACGTCCAGGGCGGCGGCTCCGATCTGATCTTCCCGCACCATGAGATGGGCGCCTCGCACGCCCAGGCGCTCACCGGCGAGCACCCCTTCGCCAAGACCTATGTGCACGCCGGGATGGTTGCCCTGGACGGCGAGAAGATGTCCAAGTCCAAGGGCAACCTGGTCTTCGTCTCCACCCTGCGCCGCGAGGGCGTCGACCCCGCTGCCATCCGCCTGGCGCTGCTCTCCCACCACTACCGCGCCGACTGGGAGTGGACGGACGCGGTGCTGGCCGAGGCCGTGGCCCGGCTCGGCCGCTGGCGCGCTGCGGTCTCCCGCCCGGACGGACTGCCCGCCGACGCACTGGTCGAGGAGATCCGCGCGGCCCTCGCGGACGACCTGGACGCACCGGCCGCCCTCGCGGCCGTCGACCGCTGGGCCGCCGCCCAGACCGACGCCGGCGGTATGGACCCGGGCGCGCCCGGGCTCGTCTCGCGCGCGGTGGACGCGCTGTTGGGCGTGGCGCTCTGACGCGGTACGCCCCGAGGGTGCACCCCGCCGTCGCGGCGGGGCGCACCCTCTGCCGTATCAGCGGACCCCGCTCCGGTCGAGAATGACGCCGGTCACCGGGGCGTGGGTGCACCAGCCGATCGACTCATAGAGTGCCCGCCCCTCGACCGTCGCCCCCAGTACGGCGGTTGGGGCGCCCGCCTCGACCGCCGCATTCGCCAGCGCACGCATCACCAGGCTGCCCAGGCCCCTGCGACGGTGCTCCGGGGCGGTCTCTATCTGGTCGATGACGGCGGTGCGGCCGCCCGGAGGGACGGCGACCTGACCCCGCGCGGCGAAGGCGCCGCCGTCGGTGACGACCAGCGCACGGGTGACGCCGCCCCGGTGCCAGGTACGCAGCCGGTAGCCGTCGGGGGCGTCGGCGGGGGACGGGCGCAGCGGCGCCGACATCAGGAAGCCGGGGGAGTCGAAGCGCCAACCGGGTGCGATCCAGGGCTCGATGGTCTCCGGGGGCAGGAACATCTTGAGCCAGGTGCCGGGTGCGGTCACCGTCTCCGTGAGCTTGCGGACCAGCGGCTCGTCCGCATCGTGCAGGACATGCCTGGTCACCTGCGCGGGTAGGCCGACGTCGATGGTGAAACCCCAGGGCTCTGCCACCGGGGGCGCCGTCGCGCGCGAAACCGTCCAGCCCTCCACCCAGGCGCGCACGATTGCCGTGTCCATGTGTCCTCCCGCGGGTAATAGGCCAACTGGACCATAGCCTATTACTCATCCTTGGTGGGTTCGTCAGGTGCGGACGGAGTCGCCCAGCACGGCAGCCAGCAGCCCCGGAAACCGTGCGTCGAGATCCGCACGCCGCAGTGTCATCAGGCGCGCCTTGCCGGCCCGCCGGGTCCGGGTCACGCCCGCCTCGCGCAGGATGCGCCAGTGATTGGAGAGCGTCGAGCGAGGCACCTCGACATTCGCCGGGCTGCATGCGCTCTCGCCCTGGCCGGCCATCTCCCGGACCAGCAGCAGTCGGACCGGATCGCCCAGCGCGTGCAACACCGTGGCCATGTCCAGGTCCTCGAGGTCGGGCTCTCGCATCAATTCTCCTCGCCTTCGGCCGGGTTGCCGGTCTAGTATGCAGATCGCTTCAACGTTTCGGGAGAATCGAAATGATCGAGGAGACGGACATGACCCTGCTCACCACCTTCGCGGGGCGGCGCTTCAGTACCGTGACCTCGAACTCGCGAGCATCGGCTCGTACTTGCTGCTCGCGGGCACCGCGGAAGCCCTCGCTCCGTATCGTGGCGACCATGCCACCGCGATCGTCGACTCCATCGACGAGGTCCTGAGCCTCGCCGAGCGCAGGGGAGATCGTCGACGGCCCCGACGAGGTGCCCACCGGCCGCAATCCGACCGTGCGGCACCCCGGCGGGGCGACCATCGAGTATGTGCAGTTCGGTGAAACGGCCCGAGCGACCCTCGCATAAGTCCATAAGGGCCCGCCGTGCGTCCATGAGTGCTATCGGATCACCGGAGAGGACTGCCTGCTCGTCGAGATCCACGCTCCCGCGGTCGACCAACTCGACGCCATCCTCGGCCGGTTCCTACTCCATGGCACGACCACCACGTCCATCGTGGTGTCCACGCCGGTACCGCCACGCGCCCTTCCGCTGCCGGATCGGGTGCCGCCTGATTCCTGACCGACGGTGTGGCGTATGGCTGGCTGGTGTGGGTCAGGGGCATGGGGTGGCCGCTCTTCGGGCCAGTTGGCGGGCTGCGGCTTCAAGGGCACTGTGGAGGTTGTCCGTTGAAGTGAGGGTGTTCCAACGGTCATCGCTCTGGTCGGGGATGACCCAGACACGGTCGCCGAGATACTTGCCCGGAGGCGGGACGAAGAGTTCCGAACCTTTGGGACGTACGATCACGCCCGGCGTTCCGGCGAGCCGGCGGGTGGTGTTGAGCGGGAGCGGCCACCACATGGCGTGCTCCATGCCGCCCATCAGGTAGGGGCCGATGTGGTGGCCTTGGGCCTTGAGGTGGGTGATGGCGGCGGTGGCCGGGGTGAAGTCGATCTGGATCAGGTCCCATAGGTGTCCGACGAGCAGCGGGGCAGTCTGACATGCCTTCCATTGGGCATCTGTGGACCGGGAGTTGACGGATGCCTGGGAGAGCCAACGTGTCAAGCGGGTCAGTGATTCTGAGGTTGATGTGGTTTGGGGCACTTGTCTCTCCTCTGGTCCAGTTCAGCCCATACGACAGCGCCGTGTCTGGTGTGGTCGTGTCCGTAGCGATCCGCGTCGATGAGGCCGGCGAGGACAACACGGCGAGCCGGTTCGCTCAGCTCCGGAGGAAGGTCTACTTCGACGCGGATGTGGTCAGGTGTCTCGTCGGTGCGCGGTGCTAGCCCGGTGGCCGCCGCGAATCGGGCGGCAAGCGCCATGGCCTGGGCTTTTGCGGTGCACACGAATGCCCCCGGGTGAGCGGTTGATCACCTAACGTATTTCTAATGCATTAGAATCCAGCTAATGCACTAGGTTGTCAATGCCGCCGCATCCCAGCCTTGACGGGCAGCACGGAGAGACCCATGGCCGCAAAACAACCGCCGTACATGCGCGTTGCCGATGAACTGCGTCGGAGGATCACTGCAGGTGAGTGGTCCGTAGGTGAGCGCCTTCCCTCGCGTGCGCAGCTCGCTGTCGAGTACGAGGTTGGGTCGAACGTCCTGCAGAAGGCACAGGAACGTCTCATCATCGAGGGCCTGTTGGAGGGCCGTGCCGGATCCGGCACATATGTGCGTAAGCCGCGCGAGCGTCTTCGTATGGTCCGCTCCCGCCACCGCGAACGGCGGTATGACTCCCCGTTTCGGTCGGACATGCGTGAGCAAGGGCGGCACGGCTCTTGGGAATCCCACTCCGAAGCACGCGTCGCGGCACCGGAGCGCATCGCTCAGCGGCTTGCCATCCGGCCTGGCGACCCGTGTGTCCGTACCTCCTACGAGTTCCTCGCGGACGGCCAGCCGGTGCAGCTCTCCGAGAGCTGGGAGCCCATGGCCATTACCGGGGAGACCCCGGTCGTGCTGCCTGAACTCGGCCCGTTCGCGGGCATGGGTGTTGTTGAGCGGATGCGCTCGATCGGAGTCGTCATCGAAACCGCTGTCGAGGTCCCGCGTCCGGCACGAGCCACGCAGGCGCAGGCGAATCTGTTGGGGATCAGTCTCGGCGACCTGATCACGGAGATTGAGCGGACCTACTACGACTCGGATGGTCGTCCAGTCGAAACGGCCGACATCGTGGTCCCGGACGCGCGGTGGGAGATCGCGTACGAGATCTCTGTTGAGGGAGAAGGAACTTGATGCCCGGCGGTCGGGGGCGAAGGCGTGAACCCTTTCTCGCGTGCTGTACTTCATCGTGTGCGCCGCAGGCTCAGTGGGAGAGGCCAGCCGCCTGGTCGTCGCTGCCGCGGATCATGGCTGGGACGTCGGCGTGATCGCAACCCAGGCCGCCGTCGATGGGGAGTGGACTCCTCACGCTCCTGGCAGGGGTGGTGAGCGGATCGGTTCGTATCCGTGGCAACTGGCCCTGAATGCGTTTGAGTCCCGTGACTGACTACCGGACCGTCCCTGGCGACCGCACTCCGGTCATTCGCATGTTCGACGTAGGATCCGGACTGTGGATCATGATGACGAGCCGGTCTTCAAGAAGAGCAGGTGGGGAACAAATCACTACATCTACAATCCTCGCAATCCTGTGGGCCTCGCCCTGATCGTCATCAGCTTGCTCTTCTTGGTGGTAATGATGGTGCTCATGGGAAAGAACGCGGGCCCGTTCGCGCCGCCCGCCGATCCCACGCCGTGGAGTCCGCCGCCTGTGGACGAGGAGCGACTGCCACCTCCAGCGACCTTTCCGGACGTTGGGCCTGCCCCGGAACCTGGGCACCCATCGGCACGGTGAAGCAGCGAAGTCCGCATGTGCGCTTCGATTGCCGGAGAACCGGGGAAGTGGCCAAACTCTGCGGCTTGAGTGGGGGCTTCAGGGCTGTGTTTGCGCTGGATGTGTGGCGTCGTAGTGGTGCCGGTTGTTGTTGATCTCGTGGCGGTGTGCGGTGGCCCATTCTCCCAGGGCGACTACGGAGTCCAGCAGTGTCGTACCGAGTTCGGTGAGCGTGTAGTCCACGCGTGGGGGAACGCTGGGGTGGACGGTGCGGGTCAGCAGACCGTCGCGTTCGAGTTGCCGCAGCGTCAGGGTGAGCATGCGCTGGGAGATGCCGCTGACGGTGCGGTGCAGTTCACCGAAGCGCAGCGTGCGGTCGCGGAGTTGCCCGATGATCAGGATGCTCCACTTGCTGCCGATCAGCCCGAGGATCTGGAGCACCTGTCGGCATGCTTCCTCGTCCGGCTCGCGGTCGGTGTGTGCTGTCGCAGATTGTGCGGAGTCGGCGTGCGGCGAGAGCGGGGAGGTGTTCCTGCGGGGCGCCATCGGTTACCTCCGTGTGCGTCACTGACATGAATGTGCCGTCTTGTTGCGGTTTTTCCGGTGATGAATCATGGGGCCACGAACAAACAGTAAGTGGTCGGCGCCGGCGGTGAGATGACAGCGGTCCGATCGCTGTGGCGGAAAGGACCTGTCGTGGTGAAGACCCTCGTCGTTGTCGGTGCCGGCCCGGGGCTGGGGATGGGAGTGGCTCGTGCGTTCGGTCTCCAGGGGTTCCAGGTCGGGCTGATAGCCCGTACCAAGCGGCAGCTGGACACCCTGGTCGGGGAGCTGACCGGGCTGGGTGTCACCGCTGCCGCGTTTCCCGCCGATATCCGTGATCGTGACGCGCTGATCACCGCTCTCGCGGCGGCGAGGGATGTGCTGGGGCCAGTCGACGTGCTCGAGTACAGTCCCAGCCCGACCGGGTCGATCACTCACGCCGCACAGAGCACGGTCGACTCCGTGACCGCGCAGTTCGAGCTGCATGTGCTGGGCGCGGTGACGGCCGTGGGCCAGGTGCTGCCCGAGATGCTGGAACGGGGCGCCGGCACGCTGCTGTTGACCACGGGCGTGTCCTCGATGGTCCCCGCTCCCTTTCTGGCCAACGTGGGTATGGCCATGGCCGGGCTGCGAAACTGGGCTCACGCTCTGCACGCCGAACTCAAGCCGCAGGGAATCTACGCGGGAACGGTGACGATTGCCTCCGGTATCGTCCCCGGCGGCGGTGAGGCCGACCCTGACGCCATCGGCGCCCGCTACTACGGCATGTACCAGCAGCGGAACCGTGCCGAAGAGGTCATCGGCGACCTGGATGACTTCCGAACCCTCGTCGCCCAGGCAGCGCGGCGTGGCAATCCGGCCGCACCGATGGTGTTGTAGATGCGGCCGATGTCCTCAACGGCCGCCCTCCATGGCACAGTTCAGGCACATGCCGTGCCGTGAGGGAGTGTGAGGCCATGAGCCACCGGTTGCAGATGACGGCTGAGGTCCGGAGCTGGCTGACCGGGCTGCGCAGCCGCGATCTTGCGGGAGCCCGGCTCGCCGGTGAAGCCGTGATCGCGCTGCTGGACGAGGGGGCCGCCCTGGGGTCGCCGCTGGTGGTCGCGGTGGAACCCGCGCTGCGGGCGCATGACGTAGGGATGGCGCTCGACCACTCCTACCAGCGGCAGCTCGAGTTGCTGCAGCGGGTGCGCCGAAGCGTTGCCGATGTGGCCACCTCGCGTAGGCGGGTCGAGCTCCATATCGGCCAGTTGACGGGGCAGGAGGGAAAACTCGGCGAGCAGGGTGCGAAAGCGGCCGACATCGGCCGGGACGACCTCGCCGAGGAAGCACGCACCCGTCAGTGCGCGGTGCGCGAACAACTGGCGGAAGTCGGCCGCCAGTATGCGGAGTTGCAGGAGGCCGAAAGGCAGGCCGAGGCGTCCGCCCAGCGGCTGCAGATGAGGGTGGATGCCTTCCGGACCCGCAAGGAGGGCGTCAAGTGCGCCTTCATCGTGGGGCGGGCGCAGGCGGAGATCGAGGAGGCACTTGCGGACGCGGGTGAGGAGGACGCCCCGTCACCGGACGAGGCGATCGCCACCGCACGGTTGACCGTCGAGGCGATGCTGGACGATGCCCGCGAGCTGGAGCAGGAAGCCCGAGTGGCGGCGGGCGAGGAGACCGGCCCACCCGACGAGGCGCTGCAACCCCCGCTTCGGGAGCTGCGGCTCGGCGCGCTGACCGGCCATGACATACGGATCCTGTTCGCCATCGAGCCTCCCGGCACCGTGCTCCTGCTGGCCGCCGCGGAGAGGGGGCAAGGGTCGCGGTGGCTGGAGTGGTACCAGGAGGCACTTCCGTTCGCCCGGCACCTGCTGTCCGGGCAGGCTGCCCACGCCTCCTACGGCCGGGAGTCCTTCCTCCGCGAGTTCTTCCCCACCGAGGAAGCTCAACTGGACGCCGGAGCGGCCCGGTTGGTGGCCGGTAACCGAGTGCGCCCGCTGGTGGACGTGCGCAGGCGGGCCGGGTTCACCCAGGCACAGCTGGCCGAGCGGATGGGAGTGCGGGAGGGGTGGATAGCGGCGATCGAGCGGGCGGATGCGGGGGCCACCGAGATACGGACGCTCGCCGACTATGTTCAGGCACTTGGCGGGCGCGTGGAGATCGTCGCGGACTTCGGTGCCGAACGGATAAACCTCGGGTAGTCCTTGGCCGAGCCCGCTATCGGCGGATCCGGCCGTCCGCTCATCGCACCGCGCGCACCAGCCGCCGCACTCCCTCGCGCATCCGCGCCTCGCCCAACTCCGGGAGAAGTGCGCAGACATGGTCCGCGGCAAGCGCGGCCAGCACCGCGTGGGCGGTGTACTCGGGATCCGTCGTGCCGGCGAGCAGGATCGCCACATGGCGGTGCCAGAACCGGTACGCCCCGATCCGGTAGCGCGCACCCGGCACGGCGGTCTCCGACATCCGCACCAGGTCCAAGTGCTCCAGCAGATAGTCGAGATAGGCGTCCACGAAGGCCACCAGCCGGCCCTCGGGCGGCGCTCCCGGGCCCAGCGGCGGGGGCCCGTGCAGGATCGCCTCCTGCAGGGTGCGCTCGCGGGAGTCCAACAGGGCCGCGGCCAGGCCGGACTTGTCGCCGAAGCGGCGGAAGAGGGTGCCCTTGCCGACCCCGGCGGCGGTGGCCACCTGGTCCATCGAGACCTTGTGCACGCCGTGCTCGGCGAAGAGCTTCGCCGCCGCCTCCAGTACCGCCGCCCGGTTGCGGGCCGCGTCGGCGCGCTCCTTGGGGGGAGGGGTGCGCAGCAGCTCCAGGGGCATTGCGGAACCGGACTGCGGTCCGTTAATGTGGTGAGCCATAAGCGGACTCTAGTCCAATTCTCTGGAGGATTCCCATGACCTCACTCATCACGCGTGACGAACTGAAGGCCCAGATCGAGGCGGGTACGGTGACCGTCGTCGACGCGCTCGGCGGTGAGTACTACGCCCAGCAGCACCTGCCCGGTGCGCTCCCCCTGGTACGGGACGAGGTGGACGCCCAGGCGGCCACCCTGCTGCCCGACCGCGCTGCCGCGATCGTCACCTACTGCTCCAACCCGGCCTGCCCCAACAGCGGTCAGGTCGCCGAGCGGCTCACCGCTCTCGGCTACACCAATGTCCGCAAGTACCGCGAGGGCATTCAGGACTGGGTGGAGGCCGGCCTGCCCGTCGAGGCCGCCTGACCCGCGACAACGCCTTCGCGGCGATGACGTCATCAGGTGCGGAGGGGTGTTCCGGCGGACACCCCTCCGCATGGTTTCAGCCCTCGCCATCCGGCGAGCCCTCGTCATCGCCGCCGTCGGACTTCGCCGGAGGCTGCGGCTTGGGGGGCCGGGTGCGACCGCTCGACGTATCGCGCAGATAGGACGCATCCCGGCCGCCGCCCGCCTCCGCTATGCCGGGCTCTGCGGCGAGACCGCCCGGCTGTCCGGGCGCCGGTGGGGTGCCGGGGCCCGGCTGGCCGTCCCGGCGCCGCAGATAACGCTCAAATTCCCGGGCGATCGCCTCGCCGGAGGCCTCCGGCAGATCGGCCGTGTCCCGGGCCTGCTCCAGCGACTGGACGTACTCCGCCACCTCGCTGTCCTCCGCCGCGAGTTGATCGACGCCCAGCTGCCAGGCCCGCGCGTCCTCGGGGAGGTCGCCCTGCGGGACGCGGAGGTCGATGAGGTCCTCGAGGCGGTTGAGGAGAGCCAGGGCGGCCTTGGGATTGGGCGGCTGGGACACATAGTGCGGAACGGCCGCCCACAGGCTCACGGTCGGCACTCCCGCATGGGTACAGGCCTCCTGGAGGATGCCGACGATGCCGGTCGGCCCCTCGTAGCGGGACTCGTCGAGGTTCATGGTGCGCGCCAGGTCGGGGTCCGAGGTGACACCGGTGACCGGCACCGGACGGGTGTGCGGGGTGTCGCCGAGCAGGGAGCCCAGGATCACCACCATCTCGACGCCGAGCTCATGCGCGAAGCCCAGGATCTCGTTGCAGAACGAGCGCCAGCGCATGCTGGGCTCGATGCCGCGCACCAGCACCAGGTCGCGCGTCGCTCTGCCGTCGGCACCGCCGGTCCGGACCACGGACAGCCGGGTCGTGGGCCAAGTGATCTTGCGGACGCCGCCGTCCAGCCAGACCGTGGGGCGGTTGACCTGGAAGTCGTAGTAGTCCTCGGCGTCCAGCGCGGCGAAGACCTCGCCCTTCCACTCCCGGTCCAGGTGCGCGACCGCGCTGGAGGCGGCGTCACCGGCGTCGTTCCAGCCCTCGAAGGCACAGATCATGACCGGGTCGATCAGCTCGGGAACCCCCTCAAGCTCGATCACCCAGCGCCTCCTTCCGGCCGGGGCGGACTGGTCCGTACCACCGCCGGCTGCCGTTTTGTGCGGTTGCCTTGCGTGCCCCCAAGCCTACGACTTCCATGACTCCCGTTCGCAGCCCCTGGACGGGATGCTCATCACCTTCGTACGTCACCCCCGGGCACCCCAACCGTCGCGGTAGGCGCGCCAGTCCCGGTCGGTGGCGGCGAAGTCCACATAGAGGGCCATACCGAAGTGTTCCCGGTGCCGGTCACCGCGGGTGAGGCCCAGCCGGGCGCCGCGCACGGCGGCGGGGGCGGTCTCGGCACTGCCCTGGTGGCCCATGTCCTCGGTGTGGAAGAAGGGCAGGCCCATCAGCAGATCGACGTCCTTGGGGGTGACCTGCAGTGCCAGCTTGGTCTGGTGGGCCACATAGCCGCCGTACAGGCTCTCGAACGGCAGGGCGGTGTCATAGGACATCACGGCGATCTGGTCCGTGCGGCGGGCCACTTCCTTGAAGTAGTTCTGCGACCACCACTTGTGGCCGTCCCCCAGCGAATGCATCGAGGGCAGCGGGTCGATCTGCTGGGCGGCGACGGACAGCACCCCGTGGCCGGAGTGCACGGCCGGGCGCAGTGCGTCCAGCAGGGCGAGGTAGCCGTCGTCGCCGCTGCGGATCGGCTCGACGTCCAGGTGGACCCCTTCGAATCCGGCCCGCAGCACCTGCCGGGCGCTGGAGACGATGGCGTCGCGGTGGGTGCGGGAGCCCAGATGCAGCCCGTCCTTGCGGCCATGGGCGACCACATCGCCCAGCCAGGCCTGTACGCGGACGCCGGGGAGCTCGCGGTGCACGGAGTCGAGCAGCCACTTGGCGCCCCGGTAGTCCGAGGGCGAGAGGGTGCCGTTGTGTGCCAAGGGCCCGGAATGTACGTACAGATCGCGGATGCCGGTGGTCGCCAGGCGCTTCTTGAGCCGGGCCAGGTCCTTGCCGGTGCGCCGTCCGTCCACCCAGGCGTGGCCCAGCCAGACTGCGTCCCGGCCGCGGGTGATGGCGTCGGGTGCCGGCGATCCCGCGTAGGAGGCGCGCAGTGCGCTGCCCGCCGCCACCACGGGCAGCACCACCAGCAGGGTCAGGGCGAGGGCGATCCGTTTGACCGTGCGCCGGCGTGGTCGCCCAAGGCGGAGGTCGGGCCATTTCATGTGCTTCCCCTTCATCACCTTCAGTGACGGAGTGGCGGCCCGGTCGGTTGCCTCCGCGATATGCCGAAGGGGAGGGACACCGGTGGGTGTCCCTCCCCTTCGGCTTGGGTGATGGCAGGTCAGTTCTGCTCGTCGAGGCCGCTCTTCTCGTGGAGCAGGGCCTTGACCCGGGTGCGGACGTCCTCGTTGTCCAGGCCGCGGATCGTCAGAGTGGTGCGGCGGCGCAGCACGTCGTCGACCGTCTCGGCCCACTCGTGGTCACGCGCGTAGACGACCTGGGCCCAGATCTCGGGGCCGTCGGGGTGGATCCGCTCGCCGAGCGCCGGGTCCTCGTTGACCAGGCGCGCGATGTCGAAGGACAGCGAGCCGTAGTGCGAGGCCAGGTGACGGGCCGTCAGCGGGTCCATGCGGGTGCCCGGCTCGCGGTCCACCAGCAGGCGGTGGGCGACGGCGTTGGGGTTGGCGACACCCGGCAGCGGCACCCGGCGCACCAGGTCGGAGATGGGCTCCATCTCCTCGGTGAGCGGGCTGCCGGGCAGCTTGGCGAGCTTGTTCATGACCGTACGGCCGATGTGGCGGTAGGTGGTCCACTTGCCGCCGGCCACCGACAGCATGCCGCCCTTGCCCTCGGAGACGACCGTCTCGCGCTTGGCCTGGGCCACGTCGCCCGGGCCGCCGGGCAGCACCCGCAGACCGGCGAAGGCGTAGGTCATCAGGGAGCGGTCGAGGTCGGCGTCGCGGATGGAGAACGCGGCCTCGTCCAGGATCTGCTGGATGTCGGACTCGGTGGCATGCACATCCGCCGGGTCGCCCTCGTACATCTCGTCGGTGGTACCGAGCAGCAGCTGGTCCTCCCAGGGGAGGGCGAAGGTGATGCGGTACTTGTCGATGGGGGTGGCCATGGCGGCCTTCCAGGGCGACTTGCGCTTCATCACGATGTGCGCGCCCTTGGAGAGGCGGATGGACGGGGCGGCGCCCTTGTCCTCCATCGTGCGCAGGTGGTCGACCCAGGGGCCGGTGGCGTTGAGCACCACCCGGGCGTCGATGCCGAACTCGCTGCCGTCCAGGCGGTCCTTGAGCTCCGCGCCGGTCACCTTGCCGTGGGTGAAGCGCAGGCCGGTGACCTCGGCGTGGTTGAGGACGACCGCGCCGGACTCGACGGCCGCGCGGACCGTCATCACGGCGACCCGGGAGTCGTTCATCTGGTGGTCGTAGTAGACCGCCACGGCCTTGAGGTTGTCCGTGCGCAGGCCGGGGTTGGCGGCCTGGGCCTTGGCGGGGGAGATCACCTTGCCCACGCCGTCGCCGAAGGCGGACAGCGCGGAGTAGGCGAAGACGCCGGCGCCGAGCTTGGCGGCGCCGACCGGGCCGCCCTTGTAGACGGGCAGGTAGAAGGTGAGCGGGTTGACCAGGTGCGGGGCCACGTCCTTGGCCAGCACCCGGCGCTCGTGGTGGTTCTCCGCCACCAGCTTGACCGCGCCGGTCTGCAGGTAGCGCAGACCGCCGTGGACCAGCTTGGAGGAGGCGGAGGAGGTGGCGCCGGCGAAGTCGCCGGCGTCCACCATCGCGACCCGCAGCCCGGACTGCGCCGCGTGCCAGGCCACCGAGGTGCCCAGGATGCCGCCGCCGATCACCAGGAGGTCGTAGGTCGCGTTGGACAGCCGGTCACGGGTCTCGGCGCGGCCAGGATTGGCACCGGCAGCCGGGTGCGTTCCCAGGGTCGGAACGCTCTGCGGGGTGGTCATGATTACTCCTCGTCAGCTCTCGTCGTCGAGCCAGCCCATGGTCCGCTCGACGGCCTTGAGCCAGTTCTTGTACTCGCGGTCACGCGTGTCCGCGTCCATGCGGGGGGTCCACTCGGCGGCCCGGCGCCAGTTGGCGCGCAGCGCGTCGGTGTCCGGCCAGAAGCCGACGGCCAGGCCGGCGGCGTAGGCAGCGCCGAGGCAGGTGGTCTCGGCGACCATCGGGCGCACCACGGGGGCGTCCAGGAAGTCCGAGAGGGTCTGCATCAGCAAGTTGTTGGAGGTCATGCCGCCGTCGACCTTGAGCGCGGTCAGCTCGACGCCGGAGTCCTTGGTCATGGCGTCGGTGATCTCGCGGGTCTGCCAGGCGGTGGCCTCGAGCACGGCGCGGGCGATGTGCGCCTTGGTGACATAGCGGGTCAGGCCCGCGATGACGCCGCGCGCGTCGGAGCGCCAGTAGGGGGCGAACAGGCCGGAGAAGGCCGGTACGAAGTAGGCGCCGCCGTTGTCCTCGACGGAGCTGGCCAGCGTCTCGATCTCGGCCGCGCTCTTGATCAGGCCCATCTGGTCGCGCATCCACTGCACCAGGGAGCCGGTGACGGCGATGGAGCCCTCGAGGGCATAGACCGGCTTCTGGTCGCCGATGCGGTAACCGACCGTCGTCAGCAGGCCGTTGTAGGACTGGACGGGCTCGTCGCCGGTGTTCATCAGCATGAACGTGCCGGTGCCGTAGGTGGACTTGGCCTCGCCCTTGTCGTAACAGGTCTGGCCGAACAGGGCCGCCTGCTGGTCGCCGAGCGCGGAGGCGACGGGGACACCGGCGAGGGCGCCGCTCTTGGCGGTGCCGTAGACCTCGGCGGAGGAGCGGATCTCCGGCAGCACCGCGGCCGGGATCTCCATGGAGGCGAGGATGCGCTCGTCCCACTCCAGGGTGCGCAGGTTCATCAGCATGGTGCGGGAGGCGTTGGTGACGTCGGTGACATGGACGCCGCCGTTGACACCGCCGGTGAGGTTCCAGATGACCCAGGAATCCATGGTGCCGAAGAGGATCTCGCCGCGCTCGGCGCGCTCGCGCAGGCCCGCCACGTTGTCCAGCAGCCAGCGGACCTTGGGGCCGGAGAAGTAGGACGCCAGCGGCAGGCCGGTCTCGCGGCGGAAGCGGTCCTGGCCCACATTGCGGCCGAGCTCCTTGCAGAGCGCGTCGGTGCGGGTGTCCTGCCAGACGATGGCGTTGTGGACGGGCTCACCGGTGTTCTTGTCCCAGAGCAGCGTGGTCTCGCGCTGGTTGGTGATGCCGATCGCCTTGACGTCGGCGGCGGTGATGCCCGCCTTCTCGACGGCGCCCGCGACGACCTCCTCGACGTTGGCCCAGATCTCCTTGGCGTTGTGCTCGACCCAGCCCGGCTTGGGGAAGATCTGCTCGTGCTCCTTCTGGTCGACGGAGACGATGCGGCCGTCGCGGTCGAAGACGATGCAGCGGGAGGAGGTGGTGCCCTGGTCGATGGCCGCAATGAACGGCCCGTGGCCGTGCGAAGGAGTGCCGTGGCCGTGCGAAGGAGTGCCGTGGGCGCCGGAGGTCTCGGTCATGGTGTGTGTGCTCCTGAGGTCTGAAGGGTCTCGGCGGGTGGTGCTCAGTACGCGAGCTTGTGGATGCCTGCGGCGAGGGCGGCACCGGCGAGCGGGCCGACCACCGGGATCCAGGCGTAACTCCAGTCTGAGCCACCCTTGTTCGGCAGCGGCAGCAGCGCGTGCACGATACGGGGGCCGAGGTCTCGGGCGGGGTTGATGGCGTACCCGGTCGGGCCGCCCAGCGAGAGGCCGATGCCCACGACGACGAACGCGGTCATCAGGACGCCGGTGCCGCTGAGGGCCAGGCCCTTGGTCAGACCCTGGGTGAGGATGGCGAGCACGAGCACCGCGGTGGCGATGATCTCGGTGATGAGGTTCTGCACGACATTGCGGACCTCGGGGCCGGTGGAGAAGATGCCCAGCACGGGCCCGGCCTTGGGGGCCGAGGTCTGGTCGACCATGCCCTCATGGGGGTTGAGGGTGGCGACGATCTCGGGATCGGTCAGATGGGCCCGGAACTGCCCGTAGTAGGCGAGCCAGACCAGCGTCGCGCCGATGAGGGCACCGAGCATCTGGGAGCCGATGTAGAGGGGGACGTCGCTCCACTTGGTCGCGCCGTCGATGGCGAGACCGAGGGTGACGGCCGGGTTGAGATGCGCGCCGGACGGCTGCGCGATGTACGCGCCCGTCAGGACGGCGAAGCCCCAGCCGAATGCGATGGCGACCCATCCTGCGTTGAGCGCCTTTGAACGCTTCAGGGTGACGGCGGCGCAGACGCCGCCGCCGAGCAGGATCAGTACGGCGGTACCGATGGTCTCGCCGGCGAAAATGTCGGAGCTGGACACCCGCGACTCCTTTGTCCTTCGTCCAGGGGAAGGCGAACCCCGGGTCCCTCCGGTGGTCCGCACCCTCCAGGAGGGTGGTGATCGGTCCCGCGGCACTGCACACCATATCGAATATGTCGGTAGATGTTCGACAATGCCGACCGATGAACGGCAGTTTTCTCCATGGTTAAAAGCTCGTCAAGAGCGGTGTGACCGGAAACTCTTGTGCAACTCGCCGTAAATGTACGTTCGGCTACTGACCGGTAACGGGATGGTTTCGAACGGCCGCGCGCGACCGTCAGAACCGGCCCGCGCCGAGGTCGCGGGAGACCGCCCGGGCGCAGTCCCGCACCGAGGCGACCAGCTGTGCCCGCAGCTCGCCGTCCTCGCAGACCCGTTCCACCGCGCCCAGCACGCCGACGGCGCCCACCGGCATCCGCCGCCGGTCGTGGATGGGGGCGGCGACGGAGGCGATGCCCGCCCAGGTCTCCTCGACGTCCGAGGCCCAGCCGCGGGCCCGGGTCAGGTCCAGCAGGCCCTCCAGCTCGGCCGGGGAGGTCACCGTCCGCGGGGTGAACGCCTCGCGGACGGCCTCGGTCAGCTCGCTGTGGGCCACCGGGTCGTAGGCGCACAGCACCTTGCCGAGGGCGGTGCTGTGCAGCGGCTGCATCGCGCCGACCTCGAGCACCTGGCGGCTGTCGTCGGGGCGGAAGACATGGTGGATGATCAGCACGCCCTGCTGGTGGAGCACGCCGAGGTAGACGCTCTCCCCGCTGGAGCGGGCCAGGTCGTCCGCCCAGACCAGGGCGCGGGCCCGCAACTCGTGCACATCCAGATAGCTGTTGCCCAGCCGCAGCAGCTCGGCGCCGAGCTGATAGCGGCCGGAGGCCGGGTCCTGCTCGACGAACCCCTCCTGCTGCAGGGTGCGCAGAATGCCGTGCGCGGTGCCCTTGGCGAGTCCCAGCGCGGACGCCACATCGGACAGGCCCAGCCGTCGCTCGCCGCCCGCGAGCAGCCGCAGCATCGCCGCGGCCCGTTCGAGCGACTGGATGGTCCGTGCCATCGAGCAAACCTCCTCAAAATGCCGTTCGGCAATGCTGAACACTATCGGCCGATGCCGACCAGTGGTATCCGGCCGGGTGTGACCATGATCGTTGAGCTCGGGAGGGGGCCGGAACGCCGGGTCCGGATCCAGCCAGGCAATGGCACCTGCTTTCCGCTGTGGCTCCGGCTACGCTTGCGGTTGTGCGCCTTCTGTGGGAGGGCGCAAAGCCGACAGCCGTCGCAACCACGGGAGCATCTCCATGGCCTCGAAAAAGCCATCGACCGTCCGTACCGCCCGAGCCGCGCAGCTGCGCGAGGCGCTCGCCACCCGAGTGGTGGTGGCCGACGGTGCCATGGGCACGATGCTCCAGGCGCAGGACCCCAGTCTTGAGGACTTCCAGCAGCTCGAGGGCTGCAACGAGATCCTGAACGTCACCCGGCCCGACATCGTGCGCTCGGTCCACCAGGCGTACTTCGCGGTGGGCGTGGACTGCGTGGAGACCAACACCTTCGGCGCCAACCACGCGGCGCTGGGCGAGTACGAGGTCGCGGACCGCGTCCATGAACTGTCCGAGGCGGGCGCCCGGGTGGCCCGCGAGGTCGCCGACGAGTTCACGGCCGGGGACGGCCGCACCCGCTGGGTGCTGGGCTCGATGGGGCCGGGCACCAAGCTGCCGACGCTGGGCCACGCCCCGTACACCGTGCTGCGCGACGCCTACCAGCAGAACGCCGAGGGCCTGGTCACCGGCGGGGTGGACGCGCTCCTGGTGGAGACCACCCAGGACCTGCTGCAGACCAAGGCCTCGGTGATCGGTGCCCGCCGCGCGATGGCGGCGCTGGGCGTGGATCTGCCGCTGCTGGTGCAGGTGACGGTGGAGACCACGGGCACCATGCTGCTCGGCTCGGAGATCGGCGCGGCGCTCACCGCGCTGGAACCGCTGGGCATCGACATGATCGGCCTCAACTGCGCCACCGGACCGGCCGAGATGAGCGAGCACCTGCGCTATCTGTCCCGGCACGCCCGCACCCGGGTCTCCGCCATGCCCAACGCCGGGCTCCCGGTGCTGGGCAAGGACGGCGCCCACTACCCGCTCACCCCGGGCGAACTGGCCGATGCGCACGAGACGTTCGTCCGCGAGTACGGGCTGTCGCTGGTCGGCGGCTGCTGCGGCACCACACCGGAGCACCTGCGCCAGGTCGTGGAGCGGGTCCGCGGCGTATGCCCCCCCGAGCGCAGCCCGCGCCCGGAGCCCGGCGCCGCCTCCCTCTACCAGACCGTGCCCTTCCGCCAGGACACCGCCTACCTCGCCATCGGCGAGCGGACCAACGCCAACGGCTCCAAGAAGTTCCGCGAGGCCATGCTGGAGGGCCGGTGGGACGACTGCGTGGAGATGGCCCGTGGCCAGATCCGCGAGGGCGCCCACCTGCTCGACCTGTGCGTCGACTACGTCGGCCGGGACGGCGTCGCCGACATGGCCGAGATCGCCGGGCGCTTCGCCACCGCCTCCACGCTCCCCATCGTGCTGGACTCCACCGAACCGGCCGTGATCCAGGCCGGCCTGGAGAAGCTGGGCGGCCGGGCGGTGATCAACTCGGTCAACTACGAGGACGGCGACGGCCCCGACTCCCGGTTCGCCCGGATCACCCGGCTCGCCGTCGAGCACGGTGCGGCCCTGATCGCGCTGACCATCGACGAGGAGGGCCAGGCCCGTACCCCGGAGAAGAAGCTCGAGATCGCCGAGCGGCTGATCACCGACCTCACCACCAACTGGGGCGTGCACGAGTCGGACATCCTCATCGACTGCCTGACCTTCACCATCTGCACCGGCCAGGAGGAGTCCCGCAAGGACGGCATCGCCACCATCGAGGCCATCCGCGAACTCAAGCGCCGCCACCCGGACGTCCAGACCACCCTCGGCCTGTCCAACATCTCCTTCGGCCTCAACCCGGCCGCCCGGATCGTCCTCAACTCCGTCTTCCTGGACGAATGCGTCAAGGCCGGGCTGGACTCGGCCATTGTGCACGCCTCCAAGATCCTGCCCATTGCGCGCCTGGACGAGGAGCAGGTGCGCACCGCCCTCGATCTGGTCCACGACCGCCGCGAGGAGGGCTATGACCCGCTGCAGCGGCTGCTGGAGCTCTTCGAGGGCGTCGACACCAAGTCGATGAGGGCGGGCAAGACCGAGGAACTGGCTGCGCTCCCACTGGAGGAGCGGCTGCGGCGGCGCATCATCGACGGTGAGAAGAACGGCCTGGAGGCCGACCTCGACGAGGCCCTCGGCGAGCGGTCCGCGCTCGACATCGTCAATGACACGCTGCTGGAGGGCATGAAAGTGGTCGGCGAGCTGTTCGGCTCCGGCCAGATGCAACTGCCGTTCGTGCTCCAGTCCGCCGAGGTCATGAAGAGCGCGGTGGCCTATCTGGAACCGCACATGGAGAAGTCGGACGCGGAGGGCAAGGGCACCATCGTGCTGGCCACGGTCCGCGGCGACGTCCATGACATCGGCAAGAACCTGGTGGACATCATCCTGTCCAACAACGGCTACAACGTGGTCAATCTGGGCATCAAACAGCCCGTCTCCGCGATCCTGGAGGCCGCGCAGGAGCACCGGGCCGATGTGATCGGCATGTCCGGGCTGCTGGTGAAGTCCACGGTGATCATGAAGGAGAACCTGGAGGAGCTCAACCAGCGCAGGCTGGCCTCCACTTACCCGGTGATCCTCGGTGGCGCCGCGCTGACCCGGGCCTATGTCGAGCAGGACCTCCACGAGATCTACCAGGGCGAAGTGCGCTACGCCCGGGACGCGTTCGAGGGGCTGCGGCTGATGGACGCGCTGATCGCCGTCAAGCGCGGCGTCCCCGGTGCGACCCTGCCCGAGCTCAAGCAGCGGCGGGTGCGGTCCACCGCCACGGTCGTGGCGGACCGCGAGCCCGAGGGCGCCGCGCGCTCCGATGTGGCCACCGACAACCCGGTCCCCACCCCGCCGTTCTGGGGCACCCGGGTGGTCAAGGGCATCGCGCTCAAGGACTACGCCTCCTGGCTGGACGAGGGCGCGCTCTTCAAGGGCCAGTGGGGCCTGAAGCAGGCCCGCACCGGCGGACCCGGCTATGAGGAGCTGGTCGAGACCGAGGGCCGCCCCCGGCTGCGCGGCTGGCTGGACCAGCTGCACACCGAGAACCTGCTGGAAGCCGCCGTCGTCTACGGCTACTTCCCCTGCCACTCCAAGGGCGACGACCTGATCCTCCTGCACGAGGACGGCACCGAGCGCACCCGCTTCACCTTCCCGCGCCAGCGGAGCGGCCGCAGACTGTGCCTGGCGGACTTCTTCCGCCCGGAGGAGTCCGGCGAACGGGACGTGGTGGGCCTGCAGGTCGTCACCGTCGGCTCGCGGATCGGGGAGGCCACGGCCCGGCTCTTCGACGCCGACTCCTACCGCGACTACCTCGAACTGCACGGCCTGTCCGTGCAGTTGGCCGAGGCACTGGCCGAGTACTGGCACGCACGGGTCCGGGCCGAGCTGGGCTTCGCGGGCGAGGACCCGGCGGACGTGACGGACATGTTCGACCTCAAGTACCGGGGCGCCCGCTTCTCCCTCGGCTATGGCGCCTGCCCCGACCTGGAGGACCGGGCGAAGATCGCCGAACTGCTGGAGCCGGAGCGGATCGGGGTACGGCTCTCGGAGGAGTTCCAGCTGCACCCCGAGCAGTCCACGGACGCGATTGTGATCCACCACCCGGAGGCGAAGTACTTCAACGCGCGATAGCGCGGTGAAGCGGCCGGGGGTCCGGGGGTTGCCCCCCGGGTGGGTACAGGAACGCGCGGTAGCGCGGTGAGGGGTAGCGCGTGAAGGGGCCGGGGGTCCGGGGGCTGCCCCCGGTGACCAGGGCCCGCCCGAAAACCAGGGGGCGCTTCCCGCACACCAGTCGTAGACTTGTCGTCCGGTGAAGGCCGGTCCGCCGTCCGCATACAGCGGAAAGCGCGGGCCGGCCTTCTTGTCCCCTCTGGAGGTGCGCGGATGACCAGCAGCATCCCCGCCGTCGCGGACCGTGCAGCCGCCGGCTCGGCCCTGCAGGCCGTTCTGCTCGACATGGACGGTACCCTCGTCGACACCGAGGGCTTCTGGTGGGAGGTGGAGGTCGCCGTCTTCGCCGAGCTCGGCCACCAGCTCCTGGAGGAGTACCGCGAGATCGTCGTCGGTGGTCCGATGACCCGCAGCGCCTCCTTCCTGATCAAGGCCACCGGGGCGAAGATCGCCCTCGCCGAGCTGACCGCGCTCCTCAACACGCGCTTCGCGGAGATGATCGGGCACGGTGTGCCGATGATGCCGGGCGCCCGGCGGCTGCTCGCCGAGCTCGCCGCGCACTCCGTGCCGACCGCCCTGGTCTCCGCCTCGCACCGGAAGATCATCGACCGGGTGCTGCCCGCACTCGGCCCGCAGAACTTCGCGCTGACCGTCGCGGGCGACGAGATCGAGCGCACCAAGCCGCACCCGGACCCCTATCTGCTGGCGGCGGCCCGGCTCGGGGTGGCCCCCCGGCGGTGCGCCGTCATCGAGGACACCCTGACCGGGGTGACGGCGGCCGAGGCGGCGGGCTGCCCCGTGGTGGCGGTGCCGTCCGTGGCCGCGATTCCGCCCGCCGCCGGGCGCACCGTCGTCGGCTCGCTGGAGGAAGTCGATCTCGGATTTCTGCGGAGCCTGATCCGGTTCTGAACTCCGAGCGTCCGGCCGGCTGTTTCCATGATCGGAAAGGGCCGCGATTTCCAAGCCCTTCAGGACACTTGACCACGTGATGTTCGTCACCGGACTGGCGAGATCGCATCCCGGCCGTGGCCCGGTTGGAGTGCTCTCAAGGGGATGAGAGCACACCCTTGTGTCCCGATTGGTCAGTTGGTGCGTGAATCGTTCCGTCTTTCCTGTGCCGGGTCGACCGCCGACCGTCACGGTGGCGCGAAAGGGCGGCGACTCGGCCCTGTTCCGGCGAAGCCGACTCCGCGGACTAACCTTTCGCGAGTACTTCACGGCTGCCCGTGCGGGCGGCCCGTTCCGCCCCGGCGCCGATCGCATCACAGGGAGAACCCCGGACAATGAACCGCAAGACGTTGGTGCTGCCCACGGTGGCAGGCCTGCTGGCTCCCGTACTCGTCGCCTGCGGCGGCAGCAGCGGGGCAGGCAAGCGCGATGGCGCCATCGTCATCGGCACCACCGACCGGTTCGAGCAGACGACGGACGCACCCGCGCCCCTCGACCCGGCCGCCGCATATGACGCCAGCGTCTGGAACGTGCTGCACAGCACCTATCAGACACTGGAGCGGCTGCCCCGCTCCGGCTCCGAGCCGGTGCCCGACGCGGCGTCCAAGTGCTCGTTCTCGGACCGGCAGAACGAACAGTTCCGGTGCACGCTGCGCAGCGGCATGAAGTTCTCCAGCGGCCGTCCGGTGACCGTCAAGGACGTCAAGTTCTCCATCGACCGGGTCAAGGCCATCAACTTCGACAATGGACCCGTCTCGCTGCTCGCCAACATCGACCGGGTGGAGACCCCCAACGATCACGAGATCGTCTTCCAGCTCAAGTCGCCCGACGCGACCTTCCCGCTGAAGCTCGCCACCCCGGCCGCGGCCATCGTGGACAGCGCGGAGTTCGCCAAGGACAAGCTGGACAACGGCCTCAAGGTGGTGGGTTCCGGCCCGTACACCCTGAAGACCGAGGAGCAGGACGGCAGGGTCGCCAAGGCCGTCTTCACCAGGAACCCGGACTACCGGGGCGCGGTGAAGCCGCAGAACGACAGGGTCGAGATGCGCTTCTACGACGACGCGAAGTCGATGGAGAAGGCGCTCAAGAACGGCGAGATCGACGTCATCAACCGCACCCTGTCGCCCGAGCAGATCGGCAGCCTGCGCAAGGACACGGGCAAGGGCGTGAAGCTGCTGGAGTCGCCCGGGCAGGAAATCGGCTATCTGGCCTTCAACACGGAGGACCCGGCCGTGAAGCCCAAGGCGGTGCGCCAGGCCATCGCCCAGCTGGTGGACCGTCAGGCGCTGGCCCGTGACGGGTACGACCGGACCAGCGACCCGCTGTACTCACTCGTTCCCACCGGCATCACCGGCCACCAGAACTCGTTCTCCAACCGCTATGGGGACCCCAGCGTCGACAAGGCCCGCGCCCTCCTGCGGTCGGCGAACATCAGCACTCCGGTGAAGTTCTCCCTCACTTACACCTCCGACCACTACGGTGACGCCACCGGCAAGGCGTTCAAGGCGCTCCAGAAGCAGCTCAACGGCAGCGGCCTGTTCGAGGTGCAGTTGCAGGGCGTGAAGTGGTCGGAATTCCGCCCCAACGCGGGCAAGGGCAAGTACCCGGCCTACGGCATGGGCTGGTTCCCCGACTTCCCGGACCCGGACAACTTCGTCGCCCCGTTCTTCGGCAAGGACAACTTCCTCCACTCCCCCTACCGCAACGCGAAGATCGAGAGCCTGGTCCCGCAGTCCCGTCAGGTCACCCAGCGAGAATCGGCGGCCAAACTCTTCGAGCAGGCGCAGGACATCGTCGCCGACGAGGTCCCGCTGCTGCCCCTGTGGCAGAGGAAGCAGTATGTGGCGGCCCGGGACAATATCACCGGCGCGGAGTGGCTGCTCAGCTCCTCCTCCGAGCTGCAGCTGTGGGAACTCGGCCGCGGGGCGTAACGCCGCGCGGCGCGGAAGACCGGGTCAACGGCTCCTGCCGGGGCCCGGTCGGCCGCACCGCGGGCTCACCGTCAACTCCCGCCTACTGGGCGCCGGGACGCACCAGTCCGCTCTCATAGGCGTAGACCGCCGCCTGCACCCGGTCCCGCAGCCCCAGCTTGGTCAGCACATGGCCCACATGCGTCTTGACCGTCGTCTCGCTCACAAAGAGATCCGCCGCGATCTCCGCGTTCGACAGGCCGCGGGCCACCAGCTTGAGCACCTCGACCTCACGGTCGGTCAGCGTGTGCAGGGTGTCCGGCAACGGCTCCTCGCCGGACGGCAGATGGCCCGCGTACTTGTCCAGCAGCCGCCGGGTGATGCTCGGCGCGAGCATCGCCTCGCCGCCCGCCACCACCCGGATCGCCTGCACCAGTTCATGGGCGGGCGCGTCCTTCAGCAGGAAGCCGCTCGCCCCGGCCCGCAGCGCCTCCACCACATACTCGTCGAGGTCGAAGGTCGTCAGCACCAGCACCTTCGCCGGGCCGTTGCGCTCCGGCCCGGTGATCTGCCGGGTCGCCTCCACGCCGTCCATCCGGGGCATCCGGATGTCCATCAGCACCACATCGGGCTGCAGCGCCCGGACCTGGTCGAGCGCCTGCAGACCGTCCCCGGCCTCACCCACGACCGCGAGGTCCTGCTCGGCCTCCAGAATCATCCGGAAGCCGGTACGCAGCAGCGGCTGGTCATCGACCAGTAGGACGCGGATCGCCACAGGAACTCTCCTTCGCTAGACCGCATCCATTCTGCCCTGACCCGCCTCACCGGTCACCGGCGGGCGCTGGCCCGGCACCGGCAGCGGATACGGCGGGGGAGTACCGCCGAATTCCGGACAGACCGCCTGGTGGTCGCACCAGCCGCAGAGCCTGGTCGGACGCGGCCGCCAGTCGCCCGTCTCGGTGGCCAGCCGGATGGCCTCCCACAGCGCCCGCAGCTTGCGCTCCACCGCCAGCAGCTCCGCCTCGACCGGGTCGTACGTCAGCACATCACCGCTGCCCAGATACACCAGCTGCAGCCTGCGCGGCACCTGCCCGCGCAGCCGCCAGATCACCAGGGCGTAGAAGGTCATCTGGAACAGGGCATCCGCCCGGTACTGCGGAGCCGGGGCCTTGCCCGTCTTGTAGTCGACGATCCGCACCTCGCCGGTCGGCGCGACATCCACCCGGTCGACGATCCCGCGCAGCACCAGCCCCGAATCCAGCACCGTCTCCACCTGGAGCTCGCGCTCCGCGGGCTCCAGCCGGCTCGGATCCTCCAGCGTGAACCACCGCTCGACCAGCCGCTCCGCCTCCGCCAGCCACTGCGCCAGCCGCTCGGGGTCGGGCGAGCCGTCCTCCCGCAGGAACAGCTCCGCCAGCTCCGGCCGCGCCGCCAGCAGCTTCTCCCACTCACCCGGCACCAGAGCGCGCGCCCGCGGGGCGGTGCGCTCGGCGGCCGGAACGTCGAAGAGCCGCTCCAGCACGGCATGCACCACCGTGCCCCGGGTGGCCGCCGGGCTCGGCTTCTCCGGCAGCCGGTCGATCACACGGAAGCGGTAGAGCAGCGGGCACCGCATGAAATCGGCCGCGCGCGACGGCGAAAGCGAGGCCGACCGCCCGACGGCGGCCCGCCCGGCCGGCTCCGGGGCGGCACCCTGGGCAGCTTTATCCATGGCAGAGACCCTACGGCCCGTGACCGACATCGTGCGGCATACCATCGACGGCAGAAGCCCTCGCACTGCATGATCGTGGCAACACCACAACGCACCAGGCGGGTGCGGGGGCCGCATCCGATGAGGGGACACCGTGGAGAACAGCGGGCAGGGCCCGGGAGGAGACCGAGGCGCCGGCGGCGGTGGCCGGCGGACCGAGCCCGAAGACCGCAAGCCGCAGCGTCCGCGCGAAGCAGGCGGCGGCATTCTCATGGGCCGGCCGTTCGGCGTCCCGGTCTATGTGGCCCCCAGCTGGTTCCTCGTCGCCGCCCTCATCACCTGGGTCTTCGGCGGCCAGCTCGACCGCGTCCTGCCCGAGCTCGGCAATGCGCGATACCTCGTCTCGCTGTTCTTCGCGGTCGCCTTCTACGCCTCCGTGCTCGTCCATGAACTCGCCCACACGGTCGCCGCCCTGCGCTTCAAGCTCCCGGTGCGCCGCATCCAGCTGCAGTTCTTCGGAGGCGTCTCGGAGATCGAGAAGGAAAGCGAGACCCCCGGCAGGGAATTCGTCCTCGCCTTCGTCGGCCCACTGCTGTCCCTGGTGCTGGCCGGCCTGTTCTGGCTCGGCATGCGGGCCGTCGAACCCGGCACCGTACCCGGCGTGCTGCTGGCCGGGCTGATGGTCTCCAACCTGCTGGTCGCGATCTTCAACCTGCTGCCCGGACTGCCCCTGGACGGCGGCCGGATGCTCCGGGCCATCGTCTGGAAGATCAGCGGCAAGCCCATGACCGGCACCGTCGCCGCCGCCTGGGTCGGCCGCGCGCTCGCCGTCACCGTGCTCATCGGGCTGCCCCTGATCACCCAGGCCGACCGTCCGGAGAGCTTCGGCGGCGTCGACTCGATCACCGACGCCCTGCTCGCCGCGATCCTCGCCGCGATCATCTGGACCGGGGCCGGCAACAGCCTGCGCATGGCCCGGCTGCGCGAGCGGCTGCCCGGCCTGCGGGCCCGCACCCTCACCCGGCGCGCGGTGCCCGTCGAGGCCGCCACCCCGCTCTCCGAGGCACTGCGGCGCGCCAACGAGGAGGGGGCCCGCGCCCTTGTCGTCGTCGACAGCCAGGGCACCCCCACCGCCCTGGTCCGCGAGGCGGCCATCGTCGCCGTCCCCGCGCACCGCCGCCCCTGGGTCGCCGTCGGCACCCTCGCCCAGGACATCACGGACGGCATGCGCGTCTCCGCCGAACTCTCCGGCGAGGAACTGCTGGACGTGCTGCGGACCACCCCCGCCACCGAGTACCTCGTCGTCGAGGAGACCGGCGAGGTCTACGGCGTGCTGTCCACCTCCGACGTGGAGCGCGCCTTCGTGGCCGCGATGGCCCGCACCCCCTCGTGAACCTCGTGGTGCCAGGCCCTCCATACGCCCGGTAGGCTGGTCACATGTCCGAACCGACCGGTGCCGCCCGCCGTCGCGGGCCCTTCCAGGTCGGGGACCAGGTCCAGCTCACCGACCCCAAGGGACGCCACTACACCTTCACGCTCGAAGCCGGGAAGCAGTTCCACACCCACAAGGGTGCCTTCCCGCACGACGAGCTGATCGGTGCTCCCGAGGGCAGTGTTGTCCGTACCACGGGAAACGTCGCCTACCTCGCGCTGCGCCCGCTGCTCCCCGACTATGTCCTGTCCATGCCGCGCGGAGCCGCCGTGGTCTACCCCAAGGACGCGGGGCAGATCCTGGCGATGGCCGACATCTTCCCCGGCGCCCGCGTCGTGGAGGCCGGCGTCGGCTCCGGCTCGCTCAGCACCTTCCTGCTGCGCGCCATCGGCGACCAGGGCATGCTGCACTCCTACGAGCGCCGGGCCGACTTCGCCGAGATCGCCCAGCAGAACGTCGAGCGCTACTTCGGCTCCCCGCACCCCGCCTGGCAGCTCACCGTCGGTGACCTCCAGGACAACCTCTCCGACACCGAGGTCGACCGGGTCATCCTCGACATGCTCGCCCCCTGGGAGTGCCTGGAGGCCGTCTCCAAGGCCCTGGTCCCCGGCGGCATCCTGTGCGCGTATGTGGCCACCACCACGCAGCTCGCCCGCACCGTCGAATCGATCCGTGAACACGGCTCGTTCAACGAGCCGTCGGCCTGGGAGACCATGGTCCGCACCTGGCATGTGGAGGGCCTGGCGGTACGCCCCGACCACCGCATGGTCGGGCACACCGGCTTCCTGCTCACCGCCCGCCGCCTCGCGGACGGCGTCGAGCCGCCGCTGCGCCGCCGCCGTCCGGCGAAGGGCGCCTATGGCGAGGACTACACCGGGCCGGGCGGGCGGGAGCAAAACGCGCCGGGTGGGCGGGAGCAGAGCGCGCCGGGCGGGCGGGAGTGAAACGTGCCGGGTGACCGGCGGGATTCCGCCGACCGCTGACCTTCGTACGCACCCGGGTGCCGCCGCCGAGACCGAACTCGGCGGCGGCACCCATGCGTTGGCCCATGCCCGCCGTTCCCCGCCGCGGAGCCGTGTGCGACGATGCGAGCATCTCCGCAAGCCCCCTTCCGCACAGGAGCCAGCGCGCGTGCAGCCCCCGGCAGGACTCCCGCACAACCGCCCCCGCCTCGTCCACTGGCTGGTCACCGTCGTGGGCCTGGCCGCCGTGCTCATCGGCGCCGCCCTCATCGGCCCCGGCGACGAGACCGCCACCGCCTCGGCGCGGCCCGTTGCGGCGGCCGATGTGTTCGGGGCGCCCTATCCGCTCGACTGCGGCAATACGGGCGTGCAGGTGGTGCGCTGGGCAGCCGCCGACTTCGACGGGGACGAGCGGGCCGAGGCGGTCGCCGTGGTGCGCTGCCGCTCCGGAGCGGGCACCGCGCCGAGCGGGGTCTACGTCCTGAAGACCCGGGAACAGCCCAAGGACTCGGATGTGTACGCAGGCCCCCGGGTGGTGGCCACCCTGGTCGATCCCGCACAGCGGATGAGCGTCACCGGCTTCGCGGTGCGGAACGGCATCATTTCGGCCACCCTGCTCGGCTACTCCTCCATGAAGGTGCCGCGCTGCTGTCCGGATCTGCGCCGGGCGGTCGAATGGCGTTGGAAGAACGGGAAGTTCGCGCTGACCGCACTGCCCGTCGCGGGGAGTGTGTGAGCCGTCACCCGGCGTCGGGGCCGTACACCTCGGTCTTGTCCGAGACGCGGCGCACATGGATGCACTCCCCGGGGCACTCCTTCGCCGAATCCCGGACGTCGGCCAGCAGCGTCAGCGGTACCGGAGTGGTGGCGCCCTTGTCCTGCAGCAGTTCGTCGTCGGCGCTCTTCACATAGGCCAGGCCGTCGATGTCCAGCTCGAAGACCTCGGGGGCGTACTGCACACAGATGCCGTCGCCGGTGCACAGGTCCTGGTCGATCCACACCTCGAGACCGTCCTGGGGCGCCTCGGCCACTGCCGCGCGGTCTTCGTTCTGCACGGTCATCTCGTCTGCCGTTCCTCTCCCTGCGTGAACCAATTGGAGCCAGCACTGACGGGTGTTGACCGAGTTCGACAATACAACCGCCCGCTTTCCGATGTTGATGGGTGGGTATTCCCCTCTCGTGAGGACGTGCGCAAGGGTGAAGATCGGACACACTCCGACCGGGTTTGTGATCTAGGGGTTTCAACCTGCACCGGCCCAGGTAGGGTCTGGAAGCGTCCAGCTCCCCTTGGAGGAGGTGAGGACCGTGGCAGCCCACGACGACGACATGAACCGCGGCATCCGGCCGGGACGAGGGTCTGACGACCCCGCGAGCCAGGTTGCCTATCTCGAGCAGGAGATCGCCGTCCTGCGGCGGAAGCTCGCCGACTCTCCGCGACACACGAGGATTCTCGAAGAGCGGATCGTTGAGCTCCAGACCAACCTGGCCGGAGTGTCCGCTCAGAACGAGCGGCTCGCCAACACCCTGCGCGAGGCCCGCGACCAGATCGTGGCCCTCAAGGAAGAAGTCGACCGGCTCGCCCAGCCGCCCGCCGGCTTCGGGGTCTTTCTCCAGGCGAACGACGACGACACGGTGGACATCTTCACCGGCGGCCGCAAGCTCCGGGTGAACGTCAGCCCGAGCGTCGACGCCGACGAGCTGAGGCCCGGCCAGGAGGTCATGCTCAACGAGGCGCTCAATGTGGTCGATGCCATGGCGTTCGAGCGGGCCGGGGACATCGTCACCCTCAAGGAGATCCTCGAGGGCGGCGAACGGGCCCTGGTCATCGGGCACACCGACGAGGAGCGCGTGGTGAGGCTCGCCGAGCCGCTGCTGGACATCACCATCCGCCCCGGCGACGCCCTGTTGCTGGAACCCCGCTCCGGCTACGTCTACGAAGTCATTCCGAAGAGCGAGGTCGAGGAGCTCGTCCTCGAAGAGGTCCCGGACATCGACTACACGAAGATCGGCGGACTGGGCAACCAGATCGAGCTGATCCGCGATGCGGTCGAGCTCCCCTACCTCTACCCCGACCTCTTCAAGGAGCACGAACTCCGGCCGCCCAAAGGCGTGCTGCTGTACGGCCCGCCCGGCTGCGGCAAGACCCTCATCGCCAAGGCGGTGGCCAACTCCCTTGCCAAGAAGGTCGCCGAGGTCACCGGCAAGCCCGCGGGGAAGAGCTTCTTCCTCAACATCAAGGGCCCCGAACTGCTCAACAAGTATGTCGGCGAGACCGAGCGGCATATCCGGCTGATCTTCCAGCGGGCCCGGGAGAAGGCCAGCGAGGGCACGCCGGTGATCGTCTTCTTCGACGAGATGGACTCCCTCTTCCGCACCCGCGGCTCCGGGGTCAGCTCGGACGTGGAGAACACCATCGTCCCCCAGCTGCTCTCCGAGATCGACGGCGTGGAGGGCCTGGAGAACGTCATCGTCATCGGCGCCTCCAACCGCGAGGACATGATCGACCCCGCGATCCTGCGGCCCGGCCGGCTCGATGTGAAGATCAAGATCGAGCGTCCGGACGCGGAGGCCGCCAAGGACATCTTCTCCAAGTACCTGACCGAGAGCCTGCCGCTGCACGCGGACGACCTCACCGAGCACGGCGGATCGGCCAAGGCCGCCATCGACGGCATGATCCAGTCGGTGGTGGAGCAGATGTACGCGGAGTCCGAGGAGAACCGCTTCCTTGAGGTCACCTACGCCAACGGTGACAAGGAAGTCCTCTACTTCAAGGACTTCAACTCCGGCGCGATGATCCAGAACATCGTGGACCGGGCCAAGAAGATGGCCATCAAGGCCTTCCTCGACCACAACCAGAAGGGCCTGCGCGTCTCCCATCTGCTCGCCGCCTGCGTGGACGAGTTCAAGGAGAACGAGGACCTGCCCAACACCACCAACCCGGACGACTGGGCCCGCATCTCCGGCAAGAAGGGCGAGCGGATCGTCTTCATCCGCACCCTGGTCACCGGGAAGCAGGGCGCGGACACCGGCCGTTCCATCGACACCGTGGCCAATACCGGCCAGTACCTGTAGCGGGGGCCCGGGGGCCGTCCCCCCGGCCGGCACAGCACCGCCCGTCCGGCTGCGGACCTTCCCCGCACCCCGCCCCTGGCGGGCCGCGGGAATCCGCAGCCGGATGTGTTTTGCGCCAGGAACGCACGGCACGGCACGAACCGGAGCAATGACTGTAATGATCTCCCCACCGCCGCAAAGCCGTTCTAGGCTCTTCGGTACCGCCGCGACGCGCAGTGGGGGACCGGGGACGGTACACGCACCGGTTGCGCAGCGGTACTTGAGCGCCGAACCCACCAGGGGGCGCCGCCGGGCAAGGAGGGCCGCATGACCGTACGGCGAGTAATGGGCATCGAGACGGAGTACGGGATCTCCGTCCCCGGTCACCCGAACGCCAATGCCATGCTCACCTCGTCCCAGATCGTCAACGCCTATGCGGCCGCGATGCACCGGGCACGACGTGCCCGCTGGGACTTCGAGGAGGAGAACCCGCTGCGGGACGCCCGAGGCTTCGACCTCGCCCGTGAGGCCGCGGACTCCAGCCAGCTCACCGACGAGGACATCGGCCTCGCCAATGTCATCCTCACCAATGGCGCGCGGCTGTACGTGGACCACGCCCACCCCGAATACAGCTCCCCGGAGATCACCAACCCCCGCGACGCCGTCCTGTGGGACAAGGCGGGGGAACGCATTATGGCGCAGGCGGCCGAGCGCGCTGCCCAGCTGCCCGGTGCCCAGCCGATCCACCTCTACAAGAACAACACCGACAACAAGGGCGCCTCCTACGGCACCCATGAGAACTACCTGATGAAGCGGGAGACCCCCTTCTCGGACATCGTGCGCCATCTGACGCCCTTCTTCGTCTCCCGCCAGGTCGTCACCGGGGCGGGGCGGGTGGGCATCGGCCAGGACGGCCGCGAGCACGGCTTCCAGATCAGCCAGCGCGCCGACTACTTCGAGGTCGAGGTCGGCCTGGAGACCACCCTGAAGCGGCCCATCATCAACACCCGCGACGAGCCGCACGCGGATGCCGAGAAGTACCGCCGGCTGCATGTCATCATCGGCGACGCCAACCTCTCGGAGATCTCCACCTACCTCAAGCTCGGCACCACCTCGCTGGTGCTGTCCATGATCGAGGACGGCTTCATCTCCGCCGACTTCGCGGTGGAACAGCCGGTCCGAACCCTCCACCAGGTCAGCCACGACCCCACGCTGCGCCGGCTGATCACGCTGCGCAGCGGGCGCACGCTGACGGCGGTGCAGTTGCAGATGGAGTACTTCGAGCTGGCCCGCAAGCATGTGGAGGACCGCTTCGGTGCCGACGCCGACGAGCAGACCAAGGATGTCCTGGCCCGCTGGGAGGACGTGCTGAACCGGCTGGAGCGCGATCCGATGAGCCTGTCCGGCGAGCTGGACTGGGTGGCCAAGCGCGAGCTGCTGGAGGGCTACCGGCGCCGCGACGGCCTGGAGTGGGACGCGGCCCGGCTGCACCTGGTGGACCTGCAGTACGCGGACGTACGGCCGGACAAGGGGCTGTACAACCGCCTCGCGGCCCGCGGCAAGATGAAGCGGCTGCTCGACGAGGCCGATGTCGAGCGCGCCCGTACCGCGCCGCCCGAGGACACCCGGGCTTACTTCCGCGGCCGCTGCCTCGAGCAGTACGCGGACGACGTGGCCGCGGCCTCCTGGGACTCGGTCATCTTCGACCTCCCGGGCCGTGACTCCCTGCAACGGGTGCCCACGCTGGAGCCGCTGCGGGGCACGCGCAACCACGTCAAGGAGCTCTTGGACCGCTGCCGGACGGCCGAGGACCTGGTGCGGGTCCTGTCCGGCGGCTGACGGCGGAGGGTCTGAGGAGGGTGCGTTCCGGGAATCATCACCGTGGTTCCGGGACGTTCCGGCAACTACAGGGCCGATGTCCGACCCTGCTTGTAGGGTCTGATCTTGTACGGCACTTGTACGCGTCTTGTACGTCAAACCGAGCGGGGTGAGGGACATGGCGACCAAGGACACCGGCGGCGGACAGCAGAAAGCGACGCGTTCCACCGAGGAGGTCGAGGAGCAGGCGCAGGATGCGCAAGCGTCCGAAGACCTCAAGGAACGTCACGAGAAGCTGTCGGACGACGTGGATTCCGTGCTGGACGAAATCGATGATGTGCTCGAAGAGAACGCCGAGGACTTCGTGCGCTCGTTCGTTCAGAAGGGCGGGCAGTAGAGCGCAGTCCCGTCCCGCGCCCCGGGCGGGGGTGCGGGACGGCCTGCTCACCGCCCGAAGGTAAGGTCCTGCAGTATTTCAAGATCCGTTGGAAGGATTCGTGTGGAAGCCAACCCTCGTAGCACCGGGCGACTGCCGGCTGCCTTCCTGACGCCGGGCTCCTCGTCGTTCATGGACTTCCTCGGCAGTCATGCGCCGGAGCTGCTGCCGGGCAACCGGCACCTGCCCACCGTCAAGGGCGCCATAGAGATCCCGCACGGCACCACCATCGTCGCGGCGACCTTCCCCGGCGGGGTGGTGCTGGCGGGCGACCGGCGGGCGACGATGGGCAATGTCATCGCGCAGCGCGACATCGAAAAGGTCTTCCCCACCGATGAGTACTCGGCCGTCGGCATCGCCGGCGCCGCCGGGCTGGCGGTGGAAATGGTCAAGCTCTTCCAGCTCGAGCTGGAGCACTTCGAGAAGGTCGAGGGCGTCCAGCTCTCGCTGGAGGGCAAGGCCAACCGGCTCTCCACCATGATCCGCGGCAATCTCAGCATGGCCATGCAGGGCCTGGCCGTGGTGCCGCTCTTCGCGGGCTGGGACGTGGACCGCCAGAAGGGCCGCATCTTCTCCTACGATGTAACCGGCGGGCGTTCCGAGGAGCACGGCTTCTCGGCCACCGGATCCGGCTCGCTCTTCGCGCGCGGTGCGCTCAAAAAGCTCTTCCGTGAAGACCTCACGGAGGGGCAGGCCACCACGCTCGTCGTCCAGGCGCTGTACGACGCGGCGGACGACGATTCGGCGACCGGCGGGCCCGATCTCGCACGCCGCATCTACCCGATCGTCACCGTCATCACCGACGAGGGGTTCCGGAAGCTCACCGAGGCCCAGTGCTCCGAGGTCGTCCGCGCGATCCACGAGCGCCGGCTCGAGGAGCCGGACGGCCCGCGGGCCGCGCTGCTCTGAGGCTTCCCGGAATGTTTTCGCCACTGACAGAAAGGGACGGATAACCGGTGTCGACGCCGTTCTATGTCTCACCCCAGCAGGCCATGGCCGACCGTGCCGAGTACGCCCGCAAGGGCATCGCGCGTGGCCGCAGCGTCGTGGTCCTCCAATACAACGATGGCGTTGTCTTTGTCGCCGAGAACCCGTCCCGCGCGCTGCACAAGGTCAGCGAGATCTACGACCGGATCGCGTTCGCGGCGGTCGGCAAGTACAACGAGTTCGAGAACCTGCGCATCGGCGGGGTGCGCTACGCCGATCTGCGCGGCTACACCTATGACCGTGACGATGTCACGGCCCGCGGTCTCGCCAATGTCTATGCACAGACCCTGGGCACCATCTTCTCCAGCGCGGGCGAGAAGCCGTACGAGGTCGAGCTGATCGTCGCCGAGGTCGGCGCGGGCCCCGAGGACGACCAGATCTACCGGCTGCCGCATGACGGCTCGATTGTCGACGAGCACGGTTCGGTGGCGGTCGGTGGCAATGCCGACCAGATCAGCAGCTATCTCGACCAGCGCCACCGGGACGGGATGACCTTGAGCGAAGCGCTCAAGCTCGCCGTCGAGTCGCTCGCCCGTGACAACAACGGCGGGGAGCGGAGCCTGACCGCCGAGCAGCTCGAGGTCGCGGTGCTGGACCGGACCCGTCCGCAACAGCGCAAATTCAAGCGGCTGTTGGGCCGTCAGCTGTCCCGGCTGCTGGACGGTGGGTCGGGGCCGGCCGAGTCGGAACCGGAGTCGGGTCCGGACTCCGCGGAGGACGCCGAGTCCTAAGCGGTCTCGGGGAGGCGGGGCACGCTTAGGAGTGTCCATGGGTCGGTGCGGGCCCCGGGGTCAACCGCTTGGTGGTCGGCCCGCGGGTCCGTCGGCCGTGCGGAACGTCCGCCGATAGGCGAGCGGCGATACGCCGATCGCGGTGTGCAGGTGCTGGCGGAGCGAGGCGGCCGTGCCGAACCCGGCGCGGCGGGCGATCTGGTCGATGGGGAGGTCGCTGGCCTCCAACAGGTGGCGAGCGAGATCCACCCGCTGCCGGATCAGCCAGTCGCCGGGGCTCACCCCGACCTCCTGCCGGAAACGGCGGCTGAAGGTCCGCACGCTCATCCGGGCGTGCCGGGCGAGCTCGCTCAGCGGTAGCGGGCGCTCCAGCCGTTGCAGCGCCCAGGCCCGAGTGGCCGCGGTCGCGGCCGTCGACGGGCTTGGCACCGGTTGTTCGATGTACTGCGCCTGCCCACCGTCGCGCCAGGGCGGCACGACGCAGTGGCGGGCCGTGCGGTTGGCGACCGCGCTGCCGTGGTCGCGACGGATGATGTACATGCACAGATCGATACCGGCGGCCACTCCGGCGGAGGTGAGCACGTTCCCGTCGTCCACGAACAGCACGTCCGCGTCCCATCGGACCTGGGGGAACAGTCGTCGACAGCGCTCGGCCTCCTGCCAATGCGTGGTCGCGGGGCGGCCGTTGAGAACACCGGCCGCGGCGAGCAGGACGGCCGCGGTGCAGATCGACACCACGCGGGTGCCCGGCCGCAGCGTGGCGAACAGGTCCGGCGGCAGTACGAGCGGGTCCTCCTCGTCCTCGGGTTCCCAGACGAACGGCGGGATGACCAGGGTGTCGGCGGTCTCGAGCGCCTCGACGCCGTGTTCCACCGCGATGGCGAAATCGGCGGAGGTGGCGACCGGGCCGCCATCGAGCGAACACGTGATCACTTCGTAGAGCCGCTCTCCCGCGGGGCCCCGGGCCGCGCCGAAGATCCGCGCAGGGATCCCCAGCTCGAATGGATAGACGTTCTCCAGGACGAGTACGACGACTCGGTGCATGACCAGATCCTTGCACACCATGGCCATCAGGCCACTTTCTGCCGTCTGCCGATGTCAGCACACTGATCGCAGTCGTCGTACGCACGCGGAACGGACCGCGAGGAAGGCGTACGCACGGAAGGTGCCACGAGGAAGGAAACCGCTGATGCGTGCGATCAGCCAAGAGACCCTGGGCGGCCCGGAGGTCCTCAAGGTCGTCGAGCTCGACCGGCCGGTGCTCGGGCCCACCGACGTCCTGGTGCGGGTGCACGCCGCCGGCGTCAACCCGACCGACTGGTTGCACCGCGCGACGGGGCTCTATCTGGGCGCGCCGCCGTTCGTCCTGGGCTGGGACGTGTCCGGCGTCGTCGAGGCAGTCGGCGCAGGCGTCACGCTGCACAAGCCGGGCGAGGAAGTCTTCGGCATGCTCGACTACCCGCGGGGCGCCGGCGCCTACGCCGAATACGTGGCCGCCCCGTCCCGGAACTTCGTCCGCAAGCCGGCCGGGATCGACCACACACAGGCCGCCGCGCTGCCGGTGGCCGCGCTCACCGCCTGGCAGGCCCTGGTGGACACGGCCGACGTACAGCCCGGCCGGCGCGTGCTCGTGCATGCCGCGGCGGGCGGGGTGGGCCACCTCGCCGTGCAGATCGCCAAGGCCCGCGGCGCGCAGGTGATCGGTACCGCCAGTGCGCCCAAACACGACTTCGTCCGCCGCCTGGGCGCCGATGAAGTGATCGACTACACCAAGACCGATTTCGCCGAGGCGGTGCGAGACGTCGATGTGGTGCTCGACGCGGTCGGCGGTGACTACGGCCTGCGCTCGCTGCGAACCCTGCGCCCGGGCGGCATTCTCGTCGCCATCGTCTTCTCGCGGGTTGAAGAAGTGAAGTCCGCGGCCAAGGACCGTGGCGTCCGGCTGGAATATCTGACCGTCGAAGCCGACCACGCCGGCCTGACGGCCATCGCCGCACTGGTCGGCAGGGGCCTCCTGCGCGCCGAGAGCGAAGGCGTGCTGCCGCTGGAGCAGGCCGCCGAGGCGCACCGGCGCGGCGAGACCCGCCGTACGGCCGGCAAACTCGTGCTCACCGTGGCCGACTGAACCGTCGGCCGCATCCGGGTCCGCACGACCCCCGCCCGGAGGTGCCTTCCCGGGTGACGGAGTCCTACCGGCCTCCGTCCGGGCCGCCCCGCGCGGGTCGCCCCGTGGAGCCGCGCGCGACCAGCTCCACCGGCAGGTTCGTCGCCCCCACGGGCCGTTCGTCGAGCACGTCCAGCAGTGCCCGCATACCCGCCTCGCCCACCGCCTCCGCCGGCAGCCGGACCGTGGTCAGCTCCGGGTCGACCGCCGTGGCCAGGGACAGGTCGTCGAATCCGGTCACCGAGACATCGCCGGGCACCCGCAGGCCGAGCCGCCGGGCCGCCTTGCAGGCCCCCGCCGCCAGGATGTCGTCGTCGCAGACCAGCGCGGTCGGGCGCGGCCAGGGGCCGGTGAGGGCCCGCTCGGCGGCCTCCCGGCCGGCCGCCACGTCGAGCGCGGCGGACTCGGTGCGGACCACGGTGGCGTCGGCGACGCCGTGCAGTGCCTCGGCCAGTGCCCGGGCCCGCACCCGGAAGGTCCAGGAGTCGACGTCGGCCGCCAGGCGCGCGAAGCGGCGGTGGCCCAGCGCGAGCAGGTGCTCCGTCACCTGCCGCATGCCGTCGGCGATGTCGAAGTTGACGGTGGCGGCCGCCTCCGGCCGCCGGGGATCGCTGTCCAGCATCACCAGCGGGAGGCCGCCGGCCCGGATGCCGGCCAGGGCGTCGGCCGCCATCGAGGAGGCGATGACGCCGTCGAGCGTCGCCCGGGCCGAGGCGAAGGGGTCGCGGGCCGGGCCGATCCCCTCCAGGGACGGATAGAGCAGGACACCGACGCCATGCTCGCCCGCGATCCGGGCCGCGCCCGCATAGACCCGGGCGAAGAACTCATTGGTGAGCGCGGGCACCACCAGCAGCGCGGTCCGGGCCCGGCCCAGACGGAGATTGCGGGCGGCGAGATTGGGCCGGTAGCCGAGCTCCCGCGCGGCCGAGCGCACCGCTTCGGCCCGCCGCTCGGAGACCCTGCCCCGCCATTTGTCGCCCATCACCAGCGAGACGGTCGCCTGGGACACCCCCGCGGCCCGTGCCACGTCCCGGCTGGTCGCCCGCGCGGTGGGCGCATGGGTCTCCCGTGCCGTCGGCCACCGGCCCCCGGAGTCATCGGCCTCTGTCACGGCTGCGAGCCCCCTCTCCGCTCACGGCTGGACCCGTGAGCTGCGGCCATGATACGTATAACGCCTTCAGTTATACGTAAAACCACACCAGTGTGGTCGAGTGAGAGGCAGACGATGGCGGCGGGCTACGGCGAGATGCTCAGGGCGCGGTACGCGGCGCGGTTGCTCGTGGGCACGCTGGTGGGGCGGCTGCCCACCGCCACCGCCGCGCTGGCGATCGTGCTGTTCGCCCGCGCCGAGGGCGGCAGCTACACCCTCGCCGGTGCGCTCTCGGCCACATACGGCGTGGCCAACGCCATCGGCCAGCCGTTGCTCGGCCGGGCCGTCGACCTCTACGGCCAGCCGCGCGTGATGCTGCCCTCGGCCGTGCTGTCCGCGCTGGGCATGGTGCTGTTCGCCGTGACCGGCCTGGAGCCGCTGTCCGTCGCCTGTGCGGCCATGGTCGTCGCCGGTTTCTTCACCCCGCCGCTGGAGGGCGGGCTGCGTGCGCTGTGGCCGTCCGTCCTGAAGCGCGAGGACCGCATCCATGCCGCGTACGCGCTGGACGCCGTCGCCCAGGAAGTGATGTATGCGGCCGGCCCGCTGATCGTCATGCTGCTGGTCCGCGAGTGGTCCGAGGCCGCCGCACTGCTGGTCGTCAATGCGCTGGGGGTGCTGGGCGCGCTGGCGGTCGTCACCTCGCCGCCGTCCCGCCGGTGGCGCAGCGAGCCGCGCGAGGCGCACTGGCTGGGGGCCCTGCGCTCGCGCGGGCTGCTGGTGGTGCTCGGGACGTTCTTCTTCGTCGGTTCGGCGCTGGGCTCCATAGCCGTCGCCTCGGTCGCCTACGCCGATGCGCACGGCGGCGGCATGGTCTCGAGCTGTCTCCTGTCCGCGCTCGGCGTCGGTGCGCTCATCGGCGGTGTCGGTTACGGGGCCCGGCAGTGGCCGGGGGACCCGGAGCGGCGGCTGCGGGTGCTCATCGGCGCCCTCGCGGTCTGCTACCTGCCGCTGCCGCTGGTGCCGGGGGTCGTCGCCATGACGGTGCTCGCCGGGGCGGCCGGGGTGTTCCTCGCGCCGTGTCTCGCCTGTGCGTTCGTGGTGGTGGACCGGCATGCGCCGCGCGGTACGGCCACCGAGGCGTTCTCCTGGCTGGTGACCTCCTTCGGCGTCGGCGCCTCCATCGGCACCGCCGTCGTCGGCCCGGCCGTCGAACGCGGCGGTGCGGCGGCCGGGTTCACGGTCGCCGCGGGCGGTGGTGTGGCGGCCCTGCTCGTCCTCCTCGCGACGCGAGGAATCCTGGTGGCTCCCAAGGCCTCGCGGGTGGTGCGGATCCAGCCGGAAAATGATCGGAACGGTGCGGTCGAACCCGGTTTCACGGCAGGGCATCAGGCGTAGTGTTCAGGCATGGACCGCCGCATTTTCGGGCTGGAGAACGAGTACGGCGTCACGTGCACGTTCAGGGGACAGCGCCGACTGTCGCCTGACGAAGTGGCGCGCTACCTCTTCCGCCGTGTCGTTTCCTGGGGCCGCAGCAGCAACGTCTTCCTGCGCAACGGCGCCCGCCTCTACCTCGATGTGGGCTCGCATCCGGAATACGCAACTCCCGAGTGCGACAACGTGACCGAGCTGGTCACCCACGACAAGGCGGGCGAGCGCATTCTCGAGGGCCTGCTCGTCGATGCCGAACGCCGCCTGCACGAGGAGGGAATCGCGGGCGACGTCTATCTCTTCAAGAACAACACCGATTCGGCGGGCAACTCCTACGGCTGCCATGAGAACTATCTCGTGGCCAGACACGGGGAGTTCTCCCGCCTCGCGGACATCCTCATCCCCTTCCTGGTGACCCGGCAGCTGCTGTGCGGCGCCGGCAAGGTCCTGCAGACCCCGCGCGGCGCGGTCTACTGCGTCAGCCAGCGTGCCGAGCACATCTGGGAAGGCGTCAGTTCCGCGACCACCCGCTCGCGCCCGATCATCAACACCCGGGACGAGCCGCACGCCGACGCCGAGCGCTACCGCCGGCTGCATGTCATCGTCGGCGACTCCAACATGTCGGAGACCACGATGCTGCTCAAGGTCGGCGCCACCGACCTGGTGCTGCGCATGATCGAGGCCGGCACCGTGATGCGCGACCTGACCCTGGAGAATCCCATCCGGGCCATCCGCGAGGTCAGCCATGACATAACGGGCAGGCGCAAGGTGCGCCTCGCCAGCGGCCGGGAGGCCTCCGCGCTCGAAGTCCAGCAGGAGTACTACGAGAAGGCCGTGGACTTCTGCGAGCGCCGGGGCATTCGCACCGGCACGGTCGAGCGCGTACTCGAGCTGTGGGGCCGGTCGTTGGAGGCCATCCGGGACGAGGACCTGGACCGGATCTCCACCGAGATCGACTGGGTGATGAAGTACCAGCTGATCGAGCGGTACCGGGCGAAGAACAACATCACCATGTCGCACCCGAGAGTGGCCCAGATAGACCTGGCCTACCACGACATCCACCGCCGCCGCGGGCTCTACTACCTTCTCGAACGGCGCGGCCAGGCTGCCCGGGTGTGCAATGACCTGAAGATTTTCGAAGGCAAGTCGGTACCGCCGCAGACCACTCGCGCCCGGCTGCGCGGGGATTTCATCCGCCGCGCGCAGGAACAGCGCCGGGATTTCACCGTTGACTGGGTGCATCTCAAGCTCAATGACCAGGCGCAGCGCACCGTGTTGTGCAAGGACCCCTTCCGGTCGGTCGACGACCGGGTGGAAAAGCTGATCGCCGGAATGTGACGGAAGGATGCGCCGGTCGCCGGATCCGGCGCATCCCCGTGTCGGGCGGAGTTGATCCGGGAGGCTCAGGCCGTAGAGTGGCGGGCACTGTTCAGCCACCCCCCTAGCCCGAGTTGGACCGATGCTGCGATTCACCGGGGCACAAACCCCGCACCTGTCTCCGAACCCCAAGAACCCCAGGAAGGCCCGTCGCCTCGCGACGGCGCTGGCCGTGCCCGTCCTGCTGCTCACCGCCGCGGCGTGCGGGTCCGACAGCGGCGGCTCCGGCAAGGTCAGCGTGGAGGGCAAGTTCGGCGAGAAGCCCATGATCTCCGGGCCGAAGGACGCCAAGGCGACGGACAAGCTCACGGTCACCGTGGTGAGCGAGGGCAGTGGCCCGAAGGTGGAGAAGGGGGCCTTTGTCCGCGCCGACTACGCGGCGCAGACCATAAAGGACGGCAAGACCTTCGACGGGTCGTGGGCGCAGCAGTCCCAGGTCGGCAATGGAGTGCGCCGCCAGGCGGTGCAGCAGCTCGGCCAGGCCAACGGTCAGCCGGTGCCGCCCAAGGTGCTGGACGCCCTGGAGGGGCAGAAGATCGGCTCCCGGGTCCGGATCGAGGGCACGGTGAAGGCGATGCTCGGTGAGCAGGCCTCGCAGGGCCAGCTCAACCCCGAGGACGGCATCCTGTGGGTCCTCGATGTGGTCGGGGCCCAGAAGACCGAGGCCAAGGCCGAGGTCAAGGGCGACCAGGCCAAGCCGGATCCGGGCATGCCGGAGGTCAAGGCGGAGTCCCAGAAGGCCGCGGAGATCGCCATCCCCAAGGGTGAGAAGGCGCCGTCCGAGCTCAAGCAGCAGGTGCTGATCAAGGGCACCGGTCCCGAGGTCAAGGCGGGCGACGGGCTGATCGCCCAGTACACCGGAGTGATGTGGGACGGCGGAAAGAAGTTCGACTCCTCCTGGGACCACCAGCCGCCCGGCCCCACCGCCTTCCAGATCGGGGTCGGCTCGGTCATTCCGGGCTGGGACAAGGGGCTGGTCGGCAAGCACGTGGGGGACAGGGTGGAGCTGGTGATCCCGGCGAACCTGGCCTACGGTGACAACCCGCCGCCGGGCAACACCATCCCCAAGGGCGCCACGCTCGTCTTTGTTGTGGACATCGTGGGCAAGGTCTGACCGACCGTCTGCGAAACTTGCACGGTTGTCCACAGGATTCGTTCGTAGGAGCACTTAGGTGAACATCGAGAAGCCCGAGATCGACTTTCCGGAGGGCCCCGCGCCGACCGAGCTGGAGATCGTCGACCTCTGGGAGGGCGACGGCGCGGTGGCCAAGGCCGGGGACCAAGTGAAGGTCCACTACGTCGGGGTCTCCTTCGACTCCGGTGAGGAGTTCGACTCGAGCTGGAACCGGGGCAACCCGCTGGAGTTCCAGCTGGGCGCCGGCCAGGTCATCGCCGGCTGGGACCAGGGCGTGCAGGGCATGAAGGTCGGCGGCCGCCGTCGCCTGACCATCCCCGCACACCTCGCCTATGGCGAGCGCGGCGCCGGCGGCGGCAAGATCAAGCCGAACGAGACGCTGATCTTCGTCTGCGACCTGGTCGCCGTCTGAGGCAGCGGTATCGCAGGCCGAGGGCTCGTGCGCGATGGCGTGCGGGCCCTCGGCTTTTGCCGTGCGACCGGTGGGCGGTACGGTCATCGGTTGAGACAACATGAGGACGGGGTGAGAGGGCGCCGATGGCGATTGCCAAGGCCGAGCGGCTGATGAATCTGGCGCTGTGCCTGCTGGGGGCGCGCCGTCCGCTCAGCAAGCGGGAGTTGCGGGCGTCCATCGAGGCCTACCTCCAGGCCTTCGGCCCCGGAGGCACGGGGGCGGGCCACGGCGTCGCATCCGGTTCCGTCGCCGCCCAGGGCGGCGATGAAGCCTTCAACCGGATGTTCGAGCGCGACAAGGAGGACCTTCGTGAACTCGGCCTGATCATCGAGACCGTGGAGGGCGCCGACGGCGAGACCGGCTACCTCGCCCGCCGGGACAGCAACCGCCTCCCCCCGATCACCCTGGACGTCGAGGAGGCCGCCGCCCTCGGCCTGGCCGCCAAGGTCTGGCAGCAGGCCCGCCTCGCCGGGGCCGCCAGCGGAGCGCTGCAGAAGCTGCGCGCCGCCGGAATGCCGCTGGCCGAGGATCCATACGGCCGCCAGAGTGCCCTCGAGACGCACATCCCGGTCCATGAGGCGGCCTTTGAACCGCTGATGCTCGCCGCCCGCGACCGCCGCCCGGTCGTCTTCGACTACCGCAAGGCCAATGCCGCCCGCCCGGAGCAGCGACAGGTCGAACCGTGGACCCTGGAGTGCTGGCGGGGGCACTGGTATCTCGCGGGCTGGGACCGCGACCGCCAGGCCGAGCGGGTCTTCCGGCTCTCCCGGATCACCGGCCGGGTCCGCTCCCGTGCCCTGCCCTTCACCGCCCCGGTGCCCGACCACGTCACCGTGCGGGAGACGGTGGAGACCTGGGCGGGTGAGACGGCCACCGGCACCGCCCGGATCAAGGTGCGCGGCGGCCATGGCTATCCGCTGCGCACCAGTGCCCTGGCCACCCGCGACCTCGGGGACGGCTGGGACGAGCTGGAGATCCCCTACGGGCACGGTCTGGACGCCTGGCTCGCCGAGTTCGGCCCCGATGTGCTCGTACTGGAACCCGCCGAACTGCGGGCCGATGTGCTCGACCGGCTGCGTGCCGTGGCCAAGGGCTGACCAGAGCGAAAGAGGACGGGACCGAACCTCCATGGCCGGAAATGCCATTGACCAGACGCGACGGATGCTGTCGCTGGTCACCTATCTGCGAGAGCGCCCCGGCGCCCGCGTGGCCGATGTGGCGCGCGCGTTCGGCATCACCGAGGACGAACTGATCGGCGACCTCGATGTGCTGCCGATGTGCGGCACCAGCTTCCGCGGCGGTGACCTGCTGGACATCGACACCGACGGCGACCGCATCTGGTGGCACAACCCCGATGCCTCCGGCACCAGCACCGGCGAGCCCCTGCGGCTCGCCGCCGACGAGGCCACCGCCCTGCTGGTGGCCGCCCGGGCCGTGGCCACCCTGCCCGGGCTGCGGGAGAGCGACCGGCAGGCGCTGGTCCGGGCCACCGCGAAGATCGAGGCCGCGGCCGGGGAGGCGGCCGGTGCCAGCTCCCGGCTCTCGGTCACCTTCGAATCCGAGGGCGGTGTCTTCGCCGACGTCGACCGGGCCATCGCCGAACGCCGCCGACTGTGGGTCCGCTACTACTCGCCCGCCCGCGACGAGCTCACCGAGCGCGAGGTCGACCCCATCCGGCTGTTCGCCGTCGGCCACACCTATATGGAGGCCTGGTGCCGGCTGTCCGAGGCGCGGCGCACCTTCCGCCTCGACCGGGTGGCCGAAATCCGACTCCTCGACGAGTCCTCCGATCCGCCGCCCGTCGAGCTGCGCGACCTGTCGGCGGGGCTGGTGCAGCCCGCCGCCGAGGACCCCGAGGTGATCATCGAGGTGGGCCCCGGCGGACGCTGGGTCGCCGAGTACTACCCGCACGACAGCGCCGAGGAACTGCCCGAGGGCGGTCTGCGGATCACCCTGCGCACCCCCGACCCGGCCTCCCTGCGCAGGCTCGCGCTGCGGCTCGGCCGGGACGGCCGGATCGTCTCGCCGCCCGCCCTGGCCGCCGGCGCCCGGGCCGCGGCCCTGGCCGCCCTCGCGGCGTACGGGGAGTGAAGCGGATGAGGGAGGTCACCGCCGCCGCGATCTTCAAGGCCGCCTGCCCCGACTGCCGGGGCCGCTTCGAACTGGCCGCGGGTGCGCTGCGGCTGGCGATCGGTGCCAGCCGCCGCACCACCTTCTACTCCTTCACCTGCCCCGACTGCGGCTCCTCGGTCCGCAAGCCCGCCGGAGAGCGCATCATCGAGCTGCTGACCGGCGGCGGGGTGCGCACCCTGCGGCTGCACTCGACCGTCTGATCCCCCTGGCTCGATAGGTTCCCCATGCTCTGGCCCATGATCGCCATCGCCCTCGGCTTCTGCGGCATCGCCGTGCTCGGGATGCTCGCCGCACGTGTCCTGCTGGAAACGCGTCGGCTGGCCCGGCAGGTCGCCGAGAGCTCGCGCCGGATCACCCGGGCCACCGAGGACCTCGAACGGGCCGCGACCCCGCTGGCCACCCAGGCCGCGCACACCCTGCGTCAGGACTGACCACGGTGCGCCAGGCCGTCTGCTGCTGCCGGTTCGCGGGCGGTAGGCTGGGCCGGGTGTACGCACGGGGATTGCCCCCCGTTCACCCCTGCGCGTTACGATCGCTGCCGTACGGCTGGTGGACAAATGTCTCAGCGGTCGGCAGTACCACCCCCCATAGGCTTCGGTGAGAAGGCGCACACATATGTTGTTCGGAAAGCTCGGATGGCCCGAGATACTCCTGATTCTCGTCGTTGTCGTTCTGCTGTTCGGCACCAAGAAGCTCCCCGACATGGCGCGTTCCCTCGGCAAGTCGGCACGGATCCTCAAGAGCGAGGCCAAGGCCATGCGTTCGGAGGGCAAGGACACGGCCGCCGCCCCGTCCGACCCGCCCGCCGAGGCCGCGGATGCCAAGGACGCCACAGCGCGTACGATCAAGGCCGCCCCCGGCGATGTGACCTCCCGCCCGGTGCGGGAGACTGCCGACCACACGACGCAGCGCTGATCCAGGACGACCGAGACGGCCGTCCAAAGGCGTCCGTCCGCCGCACGAGATAGGGATGTGGGTTGCTGAAGTCCGCCCGCAAGAAGGAGAAGGACCCCGAGGGGCGGATGCCGCTCGCGGAACACCTCCGTGAGCTGCGCAACCGGTTGGCGAAGTCGGTCATCGCGATCGTGGTGGTGATGATCGTGGCTGCCTTCTTCTACCGGGACATCATCGACATCTTCCAGCACCCTGTCCAGAAGGCGATCGGGTGCGACTTCTCCTGGCGGGACACTGCGCACCACAACAAAGACGCGAAGTGCGCCAACATCACGATCAACGGTCTCACCGGGGCGTTCACCCTTGCCGTGAAGGTGTCCCTGGTGTCGGGTCTGGTGGTGTCCAGCCCGATCTGGCTGTACCAGCTGTGGGCCTTTCTCGCCCCCGGCCTGCACCGTAATGAGAAGAAGTACGCGTTGAGCTTCGTCGCCGCCGGGGTGCCGTTGTTCGTCGCGGGCGGCTGGTTCGCGTACACGATCCTTCCCCAGGCCGCCAGGATGCTGATCGACCTCTCGCCGAGCGGGGTCACCAACCTGGTGAACCTCGGCGATCTCATCGACCTGATCACCCGCCTCGTGGTGGTCTTCGGGCTCTCCTTCGAGCTGCCGCTGCTGCTGATGATGCTCAACTTCGGCGGAGTGCTCACCGGACGGCGCATGCTGGGCTGGTGGCGCGGCATGGTCATGGGCGTCACGGTCTTCGCGGCGGTGGCCACCCCCACCGTCGACCCCATCTCGATGTTCGCCCTGGCCGGGCCGATCATCGCCCTGTACTTCATCGCCGTCGGCATCTCGCTCCTCAACGACAAGCGCAGGCAGCGGGCCAACCCCGATGCGCTGCTCTCCGACGACGAGGCCTCCTCGATCGACCTCACCCCGGAGTCCGTCGGCGATGTCGAGCCGCTGCCCGCCCTGGAGCAGCCGGCCGAGCCGGACGGCGACGGGCACTCCGGCCGCCGCACCGGCTACGACGACGTGACCTGATCCGGCGGCTGCCGGTAGGGTCCGGCGCGTGACCAGCGATATCACGCTCTTCGTCAATCCCACCGCGGGCCGTGGCCGCGGTGCCCGCGCGGCCCTGCCGGCCGCCCGGGTGCTGCGTTCGGCCGGCCACTCGGTCCGTACGGTCCTGGGCGTGGACGCCCCCGACGCGCTGCGGCGGGCCCGGGAGGCGGTGGCGGCCGGGACGGGCGCCCTGATAGCCGTCGGCGGGGACGGCATGACCTCCCTGGCGCTCCAGGCGGTCGCCGGGACACCGACCCCGCTGGGGGTGGTGGCCGTCGGCACCGGCAATGACTTCGCCCGTGCCCATGGCCTGCCGGTGCGCGATCCGGTGGCGGCGGCCCGGGGCATCGCCGAGGCGCTCAAGGGGGACGGCGGCCGCGCCCGCGATCTCGGCAGGGTGGGCGGCACCTGGTTCGGCACCGTCCTCGCCTCCGGCCTGGACTCCCGGGTCAATGACCGCGGCAACCGCCTGCGCTTCCCGCGCGGGCGGATGCGCTACAACGTGGCCCTGCTCGCGGAGCTGGCCGCGCTCCGGCCGATCCGGTACCGGATCCGGCTCGACGACGGACCGGAACACACCGTCGAGGCCACGCTGATCGCGGTGGGCAACGGCAGTTGCTACGGCGGCGGCATGCGCATCTGCCCGGAGGCCGACCCGGACGACGGGCTGTTCGACATCACGGTCGTCGGTCCCTGCAGCCGGACCACCCTGCTCACCGTGTTCCCCAGGGTCTACCGGGGCACCCACCTCGGCCACCCCCGGGTCACCGTGCACCGGGCGGCCCGGGTGACGCTCGCCGCCGACGGCGTCACCGGCTACGCGGACGGCGAGCCGCTTGGGCCGCTGCCGCTCGCTGCCGAGACCGTGCCCGGAGCCGTGCGGCTGCTGGGGGCGGGATAAAGATCGGGTGGTTGTCGGAGGGCACCGGTAGGCTCGTAACCAAGATGACCGAGGACATGTCCCCTGCTGAGCGCTATGCCCTGGCACGGCAGCGCGCCGCGGAGCAGGCCACCGCACTGGCCCCCTTCCGCGAAATGTACGACTTCGAGCTGGATCCCTTCCAGATAGCTGCCTGCCAGGCACTGGAGGAGGGGAAGGGGGTGCTGGTCGCGGCGCCGACCGGCTCCGGAAAGACCATCGTCGGCGAGTTCGCCGTCCACCTGGCCCTGTCCCAGGGCCGCAAGTGCTTCTACACCACCCCCATCAAGGCGCTGTCGAACCAGAAGTACAACGACCTGGTGGGGCGCTATGGCGCCGCCAAGGTAGGCCTGCTGACCGGCGACAACAGCATCAACGGGGACGCCCCGGTGCTGGTGATGACCACCGAAGTGCTGCGCAACATGCTCTACGCCGGGTCGCAGGCGCTGCTCGGCCTCGGCCATGTGGTGATGGACGAGGTGCACTACCTCTCCGACCGCTTCCGGGGTGCGGTCTGGGAAGAGGTGATCATCCACCTCCCCGAGTCGGTGACCCTGGTCTCCCTGTCGGCCACGGTCTCCAACGCCGAGGAGTTCGGCGACTGGCTGGACACCGTGCGCGGTGACACCGAGGTGATCGTCTCCGAGCACCGGCCGGTACCGCTGTGGCAGCATGTGCTCGCCGGCCGGCGGATGTACGACCTCTTCGAGGAGAAATCCGGCTCCCAGGGCACCCGCCGCGAGGTCAACCCCGACCTGGTGCGGCTGGCCCGGATGGAGAACAGCCGCCCGCTGGGCGGGCGGGACAAGCGGCGCGGGCGCAATCTGCGCGAGGCGGACCGCGAGCGCGAGCGCCGGCAGCGCAGCAGGATCTGGACGCCCAGCCGCGTCGAGGTCATCGAACGGCTGGACGCCGAGGGGCTGTTGCCCGCCATCACCTTCATCTTCAGCCGCGCGGGCTGTGAATCCGCCGTCCAGCAGTGCCTGTACGCGGGCCTGCGGTTGAACGACGACGAGGCGCGCCGTACGGTGCGGGCGGTCGTCGAGGAGCGCACCGCCTCCATTCCCGACGAAGACCTGCACGTCCTGGGCTATTTCGAGTGGCTGGAGGGCCTGGAGCGGGGCATCGCCGCGCACCACGCGGGGATGCTGCCGACCTTCAAGGAGGTCGTCGAGGAGTTGTTCGTCAAGGGCCTGGTCAAGGCGGTCTTCGCCACCGAGACCCTGGCGCTGGGCATCAACATGCCCGCCCGTTCGGTGGTGTTGGAGAAGCTCGTCAAGTGGAACGGCGAGCAGCACGCCGACATCACCCCCGGCGAGTACACCCAGTTGACCGGGCGGGCCGGCCGGCGCGGCATCGACGTCGAGGGCCATGCGGTGGTGCTCTGGCAGCGTGCCATGGACCCGGGCGCGCTCGCCGGGCTGGCGGGCACTCGCACCTATCCGCTGCGCTCCAGCTTCAAGCCCTCCTACAACATGGCGGTCAACCTGGTCTCGCAGTTCGGCCGGCACCGCTCGCGGGAGCTGCTGGAGACCTCCTTCGCCCAGTTCCAGGCGGACAAGTCGGTGGTCGGCATCTCCCGTCAGGTGCAGCGCAACGAGGAGGGCCTGGCGGGGTACCGCGAGGCCATCGAGTGCCACCTCGGCGACTTCGAGGAGTATGCCCGGCTGCGCCGTGAGCTCAAGGACCGTGAGACTCAGCTGGCGAAGCAGGGAGCCACCCAGCGCCGGGCCGCCGCCATGGCCGCGCTGGAGAAGCTCAGACCGGGCGATGTCATCCATGTGCCGACCGGCAAGTATGCGGGCCTCGCCCTGGTGCTGGACCCGGGGCTGTCCGGGCGCAGCGACCGGCACCGCGGCTATGCCGACCAGGACGGTCCGCGCCCGCTGGTCCTCACCGCCGAGCGGCAGGTCAAGCGGCTGGCCGCGATCGACTTCCCGGTGCCGGTGGAGGCGCTGGAGCGGATGCGGGTGCCCCGCTCCTTCAATCCGCGCAGTCCGCAGTCGCGGCGTGATCTGGCCTCCGCGCTGCGGACGAAGGCCGGGCACCTGGAGCCCGAGCGGCACCACCGGGCGCGCTCGGCGGCCGTCGACGACACCGAGATCGCCCGGCTGCGCTCGGCCATCCGCGCGCACCCCTGCCATGGCTGTGCCGAGCGCGAGGATCACGCCCGCTGGGCGGAGCGTTACCACCGGCTGCAGCGGGACACCCGTCAGCTGGAGCGGCGCATCGAGGGCCGTACCAACACCATCGCCCGGACCTTCGACCGTATTTGCCGTCTGCTGACCGACCTTGACTATCTGCGGGGGGATGAGGTGACCGAGCATGGTCACCGACTGGCCCGGCTGTATGGCGAGTTGGACCTGCTGGCCTCCGAGTGCCTGCGCGAGGGCGTCTGGGAGGGGCTGGGTCCGGCGGATCTGGCGGCCTGTGCTTCCGCGCTGGTCTACGAGGCGCGGCTGGCCGATGACGCGGTGCCGCCCAAGCTGCCCTCGGGGGCGGCTAAGGCGGCGCTGGGCGAGATGGTCCGCATCTGGGGGCGGCTGGATGCGCTGGAGGAGGAGCACCAGATCAACCAGGCGGAGGGGGTGGGCCAGCGCGAGCCCGACCTCGGCTTCGCCTGGGCCGCGTACCGCTGGGCGTCCGGCCACGGCCTGGACGAGGTGCTGCGGGAGATCGAGATGCCGGCCGGCGACTTTGTGCGCTGGTGCAAGCAACTGATCGACGTCCTGGGCCAGATCGCGGCCGCGGCCCCGCCGGGCAGTGCGGTGGCGCGCAATGCGCGCAAGGCGGTGGACGGCCTGCTGCGCGGCGTGGTGGCGTACTCGTCGGTGGGCTGAGGCCCGGTTGCACCAAGCCCGTCCCCGGGTCTTCCGGGGGCGGGCTTTGTCTTGCCAGGATTGCGATACATCGCGTATTGGCAAGGAGGGTGAACCGCGATATGCTCGCTCACGAATATACGGAAGCGAGGAGTCGTGGCTGTGAAGCGTCGCAAGCTGAGCAACCCCCTGGCGCTGGCCATCCTGGTCACGCTGGTGGAGCGGCCCATGCATCCGTATGAGATCGCGCGCCTGCTCAAGACGCGCGGCAAGGATCACAGCATCAAGATCAACTTTGGCTCGCTCTACACCGTGGTCCAGAACCTGGAGCGGCATGGTTTCGTCGAGGCGGCCGGCACCGAGCAGGAGGGCAACCGCCCCGAGCGGACGCTCTATGCGCTCACCCCCGCCGGCCGCGCGGAGATGCACGACTGGCTGAGTCATCTGGTGGCGGTCCCGGCCCGGGAGTACCCCCTCTTCGAGACCGCGCTCGCGCTGATCCTGGCTCTCCCGTTCGACGAGGCGCGCAGGCTGCTGGACGAGCGGCTGGCCCTCCGTGAAGCGCAGGCGGCAGGTATCGGCGAGGACCTCGCCAAGTGGAAGGAGATCCTGCCGGGGGTGCTGCTGATCGAGGCGGAGTATCAACTGCACATGGTCCAGGCCGAGGTCGCCTGGCTCCGGGGCTTCTGCAAGGAGCTGGACGAGGGTGGGATCAGCGGCGTCGATGGGTGGCGCGAGATGAGCGAGACGGGGAAGGTTCCCCAGGAGATGGAGATTCTGACAAAACTTACGAACCAGATATAAGAGAAGGGCCCCGGCGGACGCTGCGTCAACAGCCTCCGCCGGGGTCCCCGGTCCCCGAACGGGTCTGCGGCGAGGCAGACCGGGCGCTCGAGGTGCGGCACACCCAGGATAGCCCGGCACTTCCCCGTAGATCGGTTCGGAGTACATCGACATACCCCGAACACCGAAACACGGAGGCGGCTCAGCCATGAGCGCACACCCGCACGCCGTCGAGGCGCGCGAACTGATCAAGACCTATCCCGGTGACGTCACCGCCCTCAACGGGCTGGACCTCGCGGTGCGGCCCGGTGCCATCTTCGGGCTGCTGGGTCCCAACGGCGCCGGAAAATCCACCACCGTCAAGATCCTCACCACTCTCGCCCGGCCCGACTCCGGCACCGCCACCGTGGCCGGCCATGACGTCCTGCGCCACCCCGACCGGGTACGGCGCGCCATCGGCGTCGTCGCCCAGCGGTCCGGTGCCGACCCGGTGGCCACCGGCCGGGAGAACCTGCTGCTCCAGGGCAGGTTGTATGGGCTGCGCGGCACCGAACTCACCAGGCGGGCCGATGAGTTGCTGGACCGCTTTGCGCTCGCCGAGGCCGGGGGCCGCCCGGTGAAGGGGTACTCGGGCGGCATGCAGCGCCGCCTCGATGTCGCCATCGGGTTGGTGCACCGTCCCCAGGTGCTCTTCCTCGACGAGCCGACGACCGGGCTCGACCCCGAGGCCCGCACGGCCATGTGGGAGGAGATCGCCCGGCTGGCGGGGGGCGAGGGTCTGACCATCCTGCTCACCACCCACTATCTGGACGAGGCGGACCGGCTCGCCGAGCGCATCGCGATCGTCGACCGGGGCCGTGTCGTCACCGTCGGCACACCCGACTCCCTCAAGGGCGAACTGCGCGGTGACGCCGTCCATGTGGAGCTGCACGCACCGGTCGATCCGGTGGGCGGACAGCTGCTGGCCGCCGCCCTCATGGAGTTCGCCGGTGTGCGCGACATCACCTTCGACGGGCCGCGGCTCAGCGCCCGCGCCGATGACGGCGGCGCGGCCGTGCCGGGTGTGCTGGCCGTCCTGGACCGGGAAGGCGTGCGAGTGGCATCGGTGACCGTCGCCCGGCCGTCGCTCGACGACGTCTATCTGCGCCACGCGGGACGCCGCTACTCCGAAGCCGGCACCCCGGCCCTGGCGGGGGGTGCCCGATGAGCCTCGCCCTCCACCACACCTGGTACATGACCCAGCGTCAGCTGAAGGCGCTCCTCAGGCAGCCCGCCTTTATGGTGATCACCCTCATCCAGCCGGTGATCTGGCTCTTCCTCTTCGGGGCACTGTTCCGCAAGGTGGTCGAGCTGCCCGGGTTCGGCGGCGGCAGCTATCTCGACTACCTGGTGCCCGGAGTGGTCGTGATGAGCGCGCTCTCCAGTGCCATGTGGGTGGGCATGGGCACCATGGAGGAGATCGAGCGCGGCACGCTCAACCGCTTCCTGGTCACCCCCGTCAGCCGTGGCGCCCTGATGAACGCGAGCGTTCTGAACCAGAACATCAGCACCGCGGTGCAGTCGGTCGTCATCGTGCTGCTCGGAAAGGCGGGCGGCGCGGACTACCCGGGCGGCGTGGGGGGTCTGGCGGTCCTCCTGCTCGCTTCGATTCTGCTCGCCACGCTGATGGGGGCGTTCTCCAACGCCATCGGCATGCTGACCCGGCAGCGCGAGTCGATCATCGGGATCAACACCTTCCTGCTGCTCCCGCTGACCTTCCTGTCCTCGGCCTTTATGAAGCCCGCGCTGATGCCCTCGTGGATGCGGCACGTCGCGGACTTCAACCCCGTCAACTGGGCGCTGACCGCGGCCCGTTCGGCGATGTCGGCCGACCCGGACTGGGGCCAGGTGCTCGGCCGGGGCGGGGCTCTGCTGGCGGCGGCGACGGTCGCGATGTGGCTCTCCACCCGGACGTTCCGTTTGTACCAGCGGTCGGTCTAGCACCGCGTCCGTCGGACACCCCCTGGGGGGCCGTCGCTCACCAGGAGTCGTCGGCCCCCTCCAGGCGGCGGCGCCGTCGGATGACGAGATAGGTGCCGCCCGCCGCGACGGAGGCGGCGACCAGGGCGGCGCCGCCCGCGATGCCGACGACCGCACCGGTGCCGAGCCCGTCGTCCTTGCCCTCGGACGTGGCCGCGGTCTCGGAGGTCGTGTCGGCGCTGCCGTCGGTGGTCTCGTCGCCGCCCTTGCCGTCGGGGGCCGTCTCGGACGTCTGGTCGTAAGAGTAGTTCTGGGGCCCCTGGCAGAAGTCGCGGTTGCCCGGGTCCCAGGCGGACGACACCGTCAGCTTCACCGAGTCCAGCGGGGAGTCCCCGTCGTCGCCCACCAGGTCCACGGCGTAGGTGCCGGGCTTGGTATCACAGCGGATGATGGCCGCGATCTCGGTGTAGAGCAGTCCGTTCTTGCCCTTCTCGAAGTTCGACGCCTTGCGCTTGACCTTCTCCAAGAAGGCGGGCGACTGCAGGGCGAGGGCGCTCTGGCCCTTCAGCGAGGACGGGTCCGTCGTGATGGTGAAGGCGACCTCCCGGCCCCGCTGGTGGTCGGGGCTGGTGAGGTTGGAAAACTGGAGTTTCGAGCCGGAGCCGGTGGAATCGGCCGAAGCTTGGGCGGCCGTCGTCAGAACGAGGGCCGCCGTGGCTATGCTCGCCAGAGCTGTCCGGGCAGGGTTCATGCGGGAACATTACCCGGCCGTTCGGGTGAGGGAGGATCAGGCCGCGGCCGGTGCCTCCTGCTCCGCCTCCACCTGCTGGTTCCACTCGCGCTTGGACGCCTGCCAGCCGTCCTCGTCATGGCCCCGGCGCCAGTAGCCGGAAATCGACAGCCGGTCACGCGGAATCTGCCGCTCCAGGCGCAGATGACGGCGCAGTTCCTTGACGAAGCCGGCCTCGCCATGGACGAAGACCTGGGCGTCACCGGCCGGAAACTCCAGCGAACGCACCGCCTCGACCAGCGCCTGACCCACCGGCGAACCGTTTCGGCGCAGCCAGACGACCTCGATCCCGGGCGCGAGAGCCAGCTTCTGCTCCTCCCGCTCATCGGCGACCTCGACAAAGGCCCGCACCGTGGCCCCCTCGGGCAGGCGCTCCAGGGAGGCGGCGATCGCGGGCAGTGCGCTCTCATCGCCGGCCAGCAGATGCCAGTCGGCGGCCGGGTCGGGGGAGTAGGCGCCGCCGGGGCCCAGGAACAGCACCTCGGCACCCGGCTCGACCCGCGCGGCCCAGGGCCCGGCCAGGCCCTGGTCGCCGTGGACCACGAAGTCGACCGTCAGCTCACGCGCCGCCCGGTCGAAGGAGCGCACGGTGTAGGTGCGCGTCCGGGGCCACTGGTCGCGCGGCAGATCCCGGCGGATGACCTCCATGTCGAAGGGCTCCGGGTAGTCGACCCCGGCCGACGGGAAGAGCAGCTTGATGTAGTGGTCGGAGTGCTCGCCGGCGCCGAACTCCGCGAGCTCCTCGCCGCCCAGGACCACCCGCACCATATGGGGCGTCAGCCGCTCGGTACGGACCACCCGGGCCCGGGTGAGCCGGGCCTGCTTGCGGTTGGGGCGCTCTGCCATGCCTGCCGTCTCCCCGCCTGAGTCAAAAATCCTGAGAAAAAATTAGGACTGCCTAACCTAACATTCAGTGGGTCAGGGTGGAAAGCAGCCGCTGCAAAGATCCCCCCAAGCCCCAGCGCGCGGCGAGCGCCTCCAGGGCCCGGGGATCGCGCGGCGCCGACGGCAGCGCCGGGTCGAAGTCCGGCAGCGGCACATCGGAGGCGACCCGCACCACCCTGGGCGCCACGGCCAGATACGGGCGGGCCTCGGCCAGCCGCCTGCGCTGCGCCGGGGTCAGCCCGGCCGCGGGGTCGTCGACGGCCGCCATGATGCCGGCCAGATCGCCGAAGGAGGCCAGCAGCTTGGCGGCCGTCTTCTCGCCGACCCCCGGCACCCCCGGCAGCCCGTCGCTGGGGTCGCCGCGCAGCAGCGCGAGATCGGCGTAGCCGGGGCCGTCCACCCCGTACTTCTCGCGCAGCAGCGCCTCGTCCACCACCTGCAGGGTGCCGACGCCCTTGACCGGATAGAGCACCCGCACCCCGCGCCGGTCGTCGACCAGCTGGTAGAGATCGCGGTCGCCGGTGACCACATCCACCGGGCCCGCCGCCCGCCCGGTGAGCGTGCCGATCACATCGTCCGCCTCGTACCCCTCGGCGCCGGCCCGGGCGATGCCGATCGCGTCCAGCACCTCGTCGATCACCGGCACCTGGGGGGAGAGGGTGTCCGGGATCTCCTCGGCGGCTTCGGCACCGGGCTCCCCGGCAGCCTCCTCCGCCACCCGGTGCGCCTTGTAGGACGGGATCAGCTCCACCCGCCACTGCGGGCGCCAGTCGAAGTCCATGCAGGCGACCAGCTCGTCCGGCCGGTGGTCCTGGACCAGCCGGGCGATGAAGTCGAGCAGGCCGCGCACGGCGTTCACCGGAGTGCCGTCGGGGGCCTTCACCGACTCGGGCACACCGAAATAGGCGCGGAAGTACAGGGAGGAGGTGTCGAGGAGCATCAGGCGTCGCGTCACGCGGTCGATGATGCCGCAGCCCCGTCGACCATGACGACATGTGAAGTGGACCACTGTTCGGTTTGCCCTGAATAGGTCTGGGCAGGCGCGGCGCCGGAGTGTATTTCGACCCGAGAGGTATATGTGTCCAGGCTGAGAGCCGAGCGCTTGTACAAGGTGTTCGGCAGACGACCCGAAGCCGCCGTCAAGCGGCTCGAAGGCGGCGCGAGCCGCGACGAGCTGCGTGCCGACGGCACCACGGCAGCCGTGATCGACGCCTCGTTCGAGGTCGAGGCCGGTGAGATCTTCGTGGTGATGGGTCTGTCCGGCTCGGGCAAGTCCACCCTCCTGCGGATGCTCAACGGACTGCTGGAACCGACCGCCGGACGAGTCCACTACGACGGGCGCGATCTGACCGCCCTGTCCCCGGCCGAGCTGCGCGAGGTGCGCTCGCGCAACATCAGCATGGTCTTCCAGCACTTCGCCCTCTTCCCGCACCGCAGCGTGCTGGAGAACGCCGCCTATGGCCTGGAGGTGCGCGGCCTGCCGCGCGCCGAACGGGCGGAGCGCGCTGCCGAGGCCCTGGAACTCGTCGGCCTGGGCGGCTGGGAGGACTCCTGGCCCGACGAGCTGTCCGGCGGCATGCAGCAGCGCGTCGGGCTCGCCCGCGCCCTGGCCACCGATGCCGACCTGCTGCTGATGGACGAGTCCTTCAGCGCCCTCGACCCGCTGATCCGCCGCGATATGCAGGACCAGCTGCTGGACCTGCAGAAGCGGCTGAAGAAGACCATCGTCTTCATCACCCACGACCTCAACGAGGCCATGCGCCTCGGCGACCGGATCGCCGTGATGCGCGACGGCCGGATCGTCCAGAACGGCACCGCCGAGGACATCCTGGTCCGGCCCGCCAACGACTATGTGGCCTCCTTCATCCAGGACGTGGACCGCTCCCGGGTGCTCACCGCCGGGGCGATCATGGAAAAGCCGGGAACGGCCGCTGGGGACACCGGCGCCACCGTCGGCGTACGGACTCCCCTCGCCGAGCTGTTCGCCCCCTGCTCCCGCAGCGACGCCCCGGTGGCCGTCACCGACGACCAGGGCCGCCTCGCCGGGATCGTCACCCGTGACCGGCTGCTGGCCGTACTGGGAACCGAGGCCGCCGAGGAGGTGACGGCCCATGCCTAGGATCAAGATCGGCCACTGGGTGCAGAGCGCCGTGGACTGGCTGCAGTCGCACCTCTCCTGGCTCTTCGACGCCATCAGCACGGTGCTGACCGGCATGTACGACGGCGTCCACGCGGTGCTCGGCGCCCCCGGCGCGCTGCTGATGGCGGGCATCCTCGCGGTGGTCGCCTGGTGGCTGCGCGGGCTGCTCGCCGCGCTGCTCGCCTTCGCGGGCTTCGCCCTCATCGACTCCCTGGGCCTGTGGGACCAGGCGACGGCCACCCTCTCGCTGGTCCTGGTGGCCAGCGTCCTCACCCTGCTGATGGCCGTGCCGCTGGGCATCTGGGCGGCCCGCGACCAGCGGGTGAGCGGGGTGCTGCGGCCGGTGCTGGACGTCATGCAGACGATGCCGGCCTTCGTCTATCTGATCCCCGGCGTGATGTTCTTCTCCATCGGGCCCATCCCGGGCCTGATCGCCACCATCGTCTTCTCGATGCCGCCCGGCGTCCGGATGACCGAGCTCGGCATCCGCCAGGTCGACGGCGAACTCGTCGAGGCCGCGCGGGCGTTCGGGACGACCCCGCGCGACACCCTGCTCCGGGTCCAGCTGCCGCTCGCCCTGCCCACCATCATGGCGGGCGTCAACCAGGTCATCATGCTGGCGCTGTCCATGGTCGTCATCGCGGGCATGGCGGGTGCGGGCGGTCTCGGCGAGGCCGTGTACTCGGCCGTCACCAAGGTCGACATCGGCGCCGGGGTGGAGAGCGGCCTCGCCGTGGTCGTCCTCGCCATGTACCTGGACCGGATGACCGGTGCCCTCGGCAAGCGGGTCTCCCCGCTCGGCCGCCGGGCCACCGCCAAGGAGGCGGCCACCGCACGCCCGGCGGCGGGTGTGCTGCGCCACCGGCCGGCCACCGCCGTCGCCGCCGTCGGGGTCGTCGTCCTCGCCCTGGTCGCGGGCGGCATGCACCTGGTCCAGGGCGACAGCGACCGGGAGAGCGTCGCCGCGGGCAAGAACATCGGCCAGGGCAAGCGGATCAAGCTCGGCTACTTCCCCTGGGACGAGGCCGTCGCCTCCACCTATCTGTGGCAGAACATCCTGGAACAGCGCGGCTACCGGCCCGACGTCAAGCAGCTCGACCCGGGCCCGCTGTACACCGCGCTCGCCCAGGGCCAGATGGATGTGCAGTTCGACTCCTGGCTGCCCACCACGCACAAGCAATATATGGACCGCTACCGTGACCGGCTCTCCGACCTCGGCTCCTGGTACGGGCCCACCTCGCTGGAGCTGACCGTGCCCTCCTATGTCAAGGGCATCGACTCGCTGGCGGACCTGAAGGGCAGGAGCGGGCAGTTCGGCGGCAAGATCATCGGCATTGAGGCCAGCGCCGGAATGATGGGCACGCTCAATGACAAGGTCCTCAAGGCCTATGGCCTGGAAGGGGAGTACAAGGTCGTCTCCTCCTCCACCGCCACCATGCTGGCCGAGCTGGACCGGGCCATCAAGAAGAAGGAGCCCATCGTCACCACCCTGTGGTCGCCGCACTGGGCCTATGGCACCTATGAGCTGAAGAAGCTCAAGGACCCCAAGGGCGCCTGGGGCAGCGGCGAGCAGATCCACGCCGTCGGCAAGAAGGACTTCGCCAAGGACTTCCCCCGCATCACGGACTGGGTGAAGAACTTCAAGATGTCCGAGCAGGACCTCTCCTCGCTCGAGGCCGCGATTCAGCAGGGCGGCAAGAACAAGGAGAAGGAATCCGCGCGGCACTGGCTGGACGAACGCCCCGGCCTGGTCGACAAGCTGGCGCCCGTCAACGGCTCCTGACGGAACATCACCCGACGCGGCGTACGGTGGGACGGTGATCAGCCGTCCTGCCGTACGCCGCGTCGTCTCGCTCGTCCCCTCGCTCACCGAGGCGGTGGCCGCCACCGAGCCCGCCCTGCTGGCCGGGGCCACCGACTGGTGCGACCACCCGGCCGGGCTGGACGTGGTACGGATCGGCGGCACCAAGAACCCGGATGTGGCCCGCATCGCCGCCCTCGCCCCCGATCTGGTGATCGCCAACGAGGAGGAGAACCGCGCCCTTGACCTGGCCGCGCTGCGCGCCGCCGGGCTGGCGGTCCTGGTGACCGAAGTGCGCACTCTTGAGCAGGCGTTCGGCGAGCTGGAGCGGGTGCTGGTGCACGGCTGCGGGCTGCCCCGGCCCGGCTGGCTGGCGGACGCCCGGGACGCCTGGCGGGAGACGACGGCAACCGGGCCCGCACTGCGGGCCGTTGTGCCGGTGTGGCGCAGGCCCTGGATGGTGCTCGGCCGGGACACCTTCGCCGGTGATCTGCTGGCCCGGCTCGGGGTGGTCAACGTCCTCGCGGAGCACGCCGAGCGCTATCCGCGCGTCCCCCTCGAGGAGTTGAACGCCTGCGGCGCCGAGCTGGTCGTGCTGCCGGACGAGCCCTACCGCTTCACCCGCGACGACGGCCCCGAGGCCTTCCCGGGGCTGCCGTCCGCACTGGTCAGCGGCCGTCATCTCACCTGGTACGGGCCGTCGTTGGGGCGGGCGCCGCAGGTGCTGGGCGCGGCGCTGCGAGCAGCCGCCCGCTGAACAGCCCGCCCAGCGTACGGACTCCCGCCACCGCCCAGGCGAGCACCAGCAGGGCATACAGCCCGACCGCCAGCCAGGTGTAGGCGTGCAGCCCGGTGTGGCGCGAGAGGGCGGCGGCGCCCGTGACACAGGTGCCGATGGGGAAGGTGAACGCCCACCAGGTCATCGCGAAGCCCATCCCGCCCCGGGCGGCGCGCACCACCAGGGCGGCCGCGAACACCAGCCACAGCAGCGCAAAGCCCAGCACCGGAACCCCGTACAGCACCGCGAAGGCCGACATCGCCTGCGGGTACGGGGCCGCGATGGCGCCCCGCGCCGCATCGGCGAGGTTGTTCACGGCGGTGGTGGACTGGCCCAGCGGGCCGAGCACCAGGAAGAGGGTGGGCGTCAGGGCGAGCGGCAGCGGGCCGTGGTGGACCAGCCGGGAGAACACCACCGGCAGCATCACCAGCGTCATCAGCAGACTCAGCCCGAACATCGCATAGCAGCCCAGCAGCATCGCCTCCCGCCACTGCCCGGCCGGCAGATGGCGCACCAGCGCCGGGCCGAGCGCGGCGGAGACCATGGGGGCGACCACCGGCAGCAGCCACACCGGGGAGGCGCTGCCCACCTCGATGCGGTGCCGGGTCACCATCAGGTACGGAATGCCCGCCGCCGCGACCAGCCCGGTCACCGTGCCCGCCACCCACAGCACCGCGTCGGCGGCCACCGCCGGTCCCTGGCCGATGACCGCCGACCCCACGGACAGCGTCGCCCCGCCGACGGCGAGCAGCGCCATCGCCAGACAGCCGTAGAACGGGGCCACCGCCGGATCGGCCAGGTGTCGTCCGGCCTGGTCCGGATGGCGCGCCCAGTGCCCGGCGCGGGCGGCCAGCAGCACGGTCAGCGCCAGCGCGGACAGCGCCCAGACGGCCTGGAGCGCACCGTGCAGCCCGGGCGGCAAACGGCCGGGCAGGGCGGCACCGGCGGTGGCGACGATCGCGGTGCCCATGACCGTGGCGTACCAGTTGGGCCCGAGCTGCCGCAGCCCTTCGGTGGAACGAGAGGGAGCCAGGGGGCGTGGGGGCGCGAGCGTGGTCATGCCTCCACCGTCTCCCGGCCCCCGGGCTCTCACCAGGGAGCACTCACCTATGAGGGCATAAGCTGAACTGATGAGCGAGGACCGTATGCCGCTGGCGCACCGGGTGCCCGACCTCGGGGCGCTGGAGCTGCTGCTCGCCGTCGCCCGGCTCGGCAGCCTCGGGCGGGCGGCCCGCGAGCTGGGCATCACCCAGCCTGCCGCCAGTGGCCGGGTGCGCAGCATGGAACGCCTGCTGGGGGTGGCCCTGGTGGAGCGCTCCCCGCGCGGGTCACGGCTGACCGCCGCCGGAGTGCTGGTCACCGACTGGGCGCGGCGGATCGTGGAGGCGGCCGAGGCCTTCGACGCCGGAGCCCAGGCACTGCGCACCCGCCGGGACTCCCGGCTGCGGGTGGCGGCCAGCATGACCATCGCCGAGTATCTGCTGCCCGGCTGGCTGATAGCGCTGCGCACCGAGCGGCCCGGCACCGCGGTCTCGCTGTTCGCGGGAAACTCCGCCGCCGTCGCGGCCCGGCTGCTGGCCGGGGAGGCGGATCTCGGCTTTGTCGAGGGCCTGGAGCTCCCGGCAGGTCTGGACGGCGCGGTCATCGGCCAGGACCGCCTGCTGGTGGTCACCGCCCCGGCACACCCCTGGGCCAGGCGGCGCTCACCGCTGGATGCCGGGGAGCTGGCGGCCACCCCGCTGGTGCTGCGCGAACCGGGCTCGGGCACCCGGCAGGTGCTGGACGCCGCGCTGGCCTCGCGGGGTGGCCTGGCCCCGCCGCTGCTCGAGCTCGCCTCCACCACGGCGGTGAAGGCGGCCGTGGTGAGCGGGGCGGGGCCGTCGGTGCTCAGCGAGCTGGCGGTCGGGGAGGAGCTGGCGGGGCGGAGGGTGGTGGAGATCCCGGTCGGGGGAGTGTGCTTGCGACGGGACCTGCGCGCGGTCTGGCCGCTGGGCGCCCGGCCGGCCGGCCCGGCCCGGGACCTGCTGGGGCTGACCCGCGGGGCCGCGTAGCGGCTTCGCAGACACCCCCTACGGGTCGCGGCGGACGCCGTGTGCCCCGCACCGGCCCGGGGGACACGCCCTACCGGCGCTCGGCCGCCACCCCCACCAGCGCCCGGATCACCCGCAGATCACCGCCCACCTCCGGATGCCACTGCACGCCGAGCGCGAAACGGCCCCCGTGGGCCGCGTACTCGATCGCCTCCACCGTCCCGTCCTCCGCATGGGCCGAAGCGATCAGCCCCTTCCCCAGCTGCGACACCCCCTGATGGTGATGGGTCGCCACATCGACCGCCCCCGGCATCAGCCGCTCCAGCATGGTGCCCGGCGCCGCCTCCACCAGATGCTCGGCGAACGTGCCGACCCGGGGATTGTGGCCCTTGTGCCCCACCGTCTCCGGCAGATGCTGATGGAGCGCGCCGCCCGCGTGCACATTCATCAGCTGCATCCCCCGGCAGATGCCCAGCACCGGCACGCCCTGCTCCAACGCGGCGTCCAGCAGGGCCAGTTCCCAGTGGTCGCGCTCCGGCACCGGGCTGCCCGCGCGCGGGTGCGGCCGCTCGCCGTAGAGCGCCGGGTCCAGGTCCTCGCCGCCCGCGAGCACCAGGCCGTCGAGCCGCCGGACGACGGACGCGGCGGCGGCCGGGTCGTCCGGCGGCAGCAGTACGGCCAGACCGCCGGCCTGCTGGACATACCGCGAGTAGTCGGCCGGGAGCAGCGCCGCCGGCAGGTCCCAGGCGACGCCCCAGCGGGCCCGGGTGAAATAGGTGGTGACGCCGATCAACGGCTGACTGGGCAAGGTCCTCGTCCCCCTGGGCTCAGTGGATCAATGGTTTTCACCGCTACCTTTGCTTCCCCGGAGATCACCGTGCAACCCCCGCCCGCCGCATACCCCTTGCTCATCCGAGGAACCCCCGCAGCAGCGCCGCGGTGCCCGCGCAGTGCTCGCGCATCATCTCGCGCGCCCCGTCGGTGTCTCCGTCCAGCACCGCCTCCACCAGCGCGGTGTGCTGCCGCTGGGAGTGCTCGAGGTTGCGCACCAGCAGCGGGATGCGGTCCAGGAGTTCATTGACCGAGGCCCGGACGGCGGCGTACTGCGCGGCCAGCGAGGGCGACCCGGACAGCTCGGCCAGTGCCAGGTGCAGCATGGTGTCCCGGCGGCGGTAGTCCGCCGCCGGCGCGTCCTGGGTCGCCGCCAGGGCGTCGCGCAGCAACCCGGACTGTTCGTCCGTCAGTTCGTGCGCCGCGCACAGCTCCGCCGCACCCACCTCCAGCACCTCGCGAAAGCGCAGGGTGTCCTCGACGTCCACCGGATCCGGGATGTCCGCCGCGGCCGTATGGGAGCGGACGAACGTCCCTCCGTACCTGCCCCGCCGGCTCTCCACCAGGCCCTGTTCCTGGAGCACCTTCAGCACCTCACGCAGGGTCACCCGGCTGATCCGCAGCCGCTCCGCCAACTCACGTTCGGCGGGCAGCCGTTCGCCGTCGGCCACCAGGCCGAGCCGTATGATCTGGAGTATCCGCTCCAGGGCCTCTTCGAAGCCATTGCCCGCCCGGACCGGTCGCAGCACCGGCGACAGCCGGTCCACCGCACTCCCGTTCATCGGAAACCCTTCCCAATCAATGGTCTACCGGAATACCTTAAGACCTCCGGCCGCACCAACAGGGAGGCACTTCCCGTGGCAGACCGCACGCCCCCGCTCACCGTCGACGAGCTCCGCCGGCTCGTCGACACCGGGGAGATCGACACCGTCGTCCTCGCCTTCACCGACATGCAAGGGCGGCTCCAGGGAAAGCGGTTCGCCGCCCGGTTCTTCCTCGACGACGTCCTGGACCACGGCACCGAGGGCTGCAACTACCTGCTCGCCGTGGACACCGAGATGAACACCGTCGACGGCTACGCCATGTCCTCCTGGGAGCGCGGCTACGGCGACTTCGCCATGCACGGCGACCTCGCCACCCTGCGCCGCACCCCCTGGAACCCCGGCACCGCCCTGATGACCGCCGACCTCGCCTGGCACGACGGCTCACCCGTCCTCGCCTCACCGCGCCAGATCCTGCGCCGCCAGCTCGACCGGCTCGCCGAGCACGGCTGGAGCGCCCATGCGGGCACCGAGCTGGAGTTCATGGTCTTCAAAGACACCTATGAGCAGGCCTGGACCGGCGCCTATCGCGGCCTCACCCCCGCCAACCAGTACAACGTGGACTACTCCGTCCTGGGCACCGGCCGCGTCGAGCCCCTGCTGCGCCGCATCCGCAATGAGATGGGCGCCGCCGGGATGACCGTCGAGTCCGCCAAGGGCGAGTGCAACCTGGGCCAGCACGAGATCGCCTTCCGCTATGCCGAGGCGCTCACCACCTGCGACCAGCACGCCGTTTACAAGACCGGCGCCAAGGAGATCGCTGCCCAGGAGGGCATGGCACTCACCTTCATGGCCAAGTACGACGAGCGCGAGGGCAACTCCTGTCATATCCACCTCTCGCTGCGCGACGAGGCGGGGCGCCCGGTGCTGGCCGATGACGGCGGCCCGTACGGCATGTCCAAGACCATGCGGCACTTCCTGGCCGGACAGCTCGCCGCCCTGCGGGAGTTCACTCTTCTCTACGCCCCCAACATCAACTCCTATAAGCGCTTCCGCCCCGGCTCCTTCGCCCCCACCGCCGTCGCCTGGGGACCGGACAACCGCACCTGTGCGCTGCGCGTCGTGGGCCGCGGTCACTCGCACCGCTTCGAGAACCGGCTGCCCGGCGGCGATGTCAACCCCTACCTGGCCGTCGCGGGCATGGTCGCCGCCGGACTCCACGGCATAGAGAAGGAGTTGGAGCTGCCCGAGGCCTGCACCGGCAACGCCTACGCCGGTGACGCCGAGCATGTGCCCGCCACCCTGCGCGAGGCCGCGCGGCTGTGGGAGAACAGCTCACTGGCGCGCGCCGCCTTCGGCGACGAGGTGGTCGAGCACTACCTCAACATGGCGCGGGTCGAGCAGGAGGCGTATGACACCGCCGTGACGGACTGGGAGCGGTTCCGCTCCTTTGAGCGCATGTAACGCAGGTAAGGATGCTTCGCTGTGCACGAGAACCCCGGCCTCCTCGAAATCCTCAACCCGGCGACCGAAGAGGTCATCGCCACCGTCCCCGCCGCCACCCCGGCGGACGTCGACACCGCCGTCCGGAAGGCCTCCGCCGCGCAGGCGGCCTGGGCCGCCCTGCCCCCCGGCGACCGGGCCCGCCTGCTGCGGCGCTTCGCCGCCACCGTCGACGACCACCTGGAAGAACTCGCCGCGCTCGAGGTCCGCGAGGCAGGCCACCCCATCGGCAATGCCCGCTGGGAGGCGGGCAACGCCCGTGACCTGCTGGACTATTGCGCCGGGGGAGTGGAACGGCTGAGCGGCCGGCAGATCCCGGTGGCCGGCGGCCTGGACGTCACCTTCCATGAGCCGCTCGGCGTCATCGCCGTGATCGTCCCGTGGAACTTCCCGATGCCCGTCGCCGCCTGGGGCTTCGCCCCCGCGCTCGCCGCCGGCAACGCCGTCCTCGTCAAACCCGCCGAGACCACCCCGCTCACCGCACGGCGACTGGCCGAACTCGCCCTGGAGGCAGGCCTTCCGGAAGGACTCCTGCAAGTCCTCCCCGGCACCGGACCGGTCGCGGGCAACGCCCTGGTCGAGCACCCCGGCGTCGCCAAGATCGTCTTCACCGGGTCCACCGCCGTCGGCAAGCAGATCATGGCCAAGTGCGCGGCCCGGGTGAAACGCGTGACCCTGGAACTCGGCGGCAAGAGCCCCAACATCGTCTTCGCCGACGCCGACCTCGAGCGCGCCGCGGCCACCGCACCCGGGTCGTTCCTGGACAACACCGGCCAGGACTGCTGCGCCCGCAGCCGCATCCTGGTCCAACGCGGCGTCTACGACCGCTTCCTGGAGCTCCTGGAGCCCGCCGTCCGGGCCGTCACCGTCGGCGACCCCGGCGACCCGGCCACCCAGATGGGCCCGCTGATCTCCGCCGCGCAGCGGGAGCGGGTACGGTCCTACGTCCCGGAGACGGCCCCCGCCGCGATCCGCGGCGCGGCCCCGGCCGGCAAGGGGTTCTGGTACCCCGCCACCGTCCTCGAGGGCTCCCCGGACGACCGCGCCGCCCAGGAGGAGATCTTCGGCCCGGTCGCCGTCGTCATCCCCTTCGAGGACGAGGACGAGGCGGTACGGATCGCCAATGCCACCGAGCACGGCCTGGCCGGCTCGATCTGGACCCGCGACATCTCCCGCGCCCTGCGCATGTCCCGGGCCGTCGCGGCGGGCAACCTCTCCGTCAACTCGCACAGCAGCGTCCGCTACTGGACGCCGTTCGGCGGCTTCAAACAGTCAGGCCTGGGGCGGGAGTTGGGCCCCGACGCGCTGACCGCCTGCACCGAGACCAAGAACGTCTTCATCAGCACCGAGGAGCGTTGAATGACCGACCAGACCCCAGTCTGCCGCCGGCTCACCGGCCGTACCGCCGTCATCACCGGAGCCGGCGGCGGCATCGGCCTGGCCACTGCCCGGCGGCTCGCCTCCGAGGGCGCCCATGTCGTCTGTGCCGACATCGACGAGAAGGCGGGCAAGGCCGCCGCCGAGGAGGTCGGCGGCCTCTTCGTCCGCACCGACGTCACCAACGCCGAACAGGTCGAGGCCCTCTTCAAGGCCGCCTTCGACACCCATGGCTCGGTCGACATCGCCTTCAACAACGCGGGCATCTCCCCGCCCGAGGACGACTCCATCCTCACCACCGGTCTCGACGCCTGGAAGCGCGTCCAGGACGTCAACCTCACCTCGGTGTACCTGTGCTGCAAGGCGGCGCTTCCCTATATGCAGCGCCAGGGCAAGGGATCCATCATCAACACGGCCTCCTTTGTGGCCGTCCTGGGCTCCGCCACCTCCCAGATCAGCTACACCGCCTCCAAGGGCGGTGTACTGGCGATGTCCCGCGAACTGGGCGTGCAGTTTGCCCGCGAGGGCATCCGGGTCAATGCGCTGTGCCCGGGCCCGGTCAACACCCCGCTCCTCAAGGAACTGTTCGCCAAGGACCCGGAGCGGGCCGCACGCCGGCTCGTCCATGTCCCGGTGGGCCGGTTCGCCGAGGCGGAGGAGATCGCCGCCGCCGTCGCCTTCCTCGCCAGCGATGACGCGTCGTTCGTCAACGCCGCCGAGTTCCTGGTCGACGGGGGCATCTCGGGGGCGTATGTCACCCCGCTGTAGGGCCGCCCCGCTGCAGGGTTCGTGATCGACGCCGGGACCGGCGCACCTCCGCGCCGGTCCCGGTGTCTGCTGCTTCCTGCCATTAAAGGTGATCGCCTGAAAGCAGGAGTACGCTTTATGGAAACGTACCCCTACTTTCTCGGGACCGGAGCGGCCACCGTGGACAAGCCCGCAGAGATGTTCGACCGCGACCACGAGTGGTCGGCCCTGGGCCGGTTCATCGCCGATGACCAGCCGGGCGCGACCCTCGGCGTCGTCTCCGGGCGGCGCCGCCAGGGCAAGACCTTCCTGCTCGCTGCGGCCTGTCGTGCTGCGGGAGGGTTCTATTTCGGAGCCACCGAGGCCACCGGTGCCGAGTCCCTGCGCCGGATCAGCTCCTCACTCACGGACCATGTCCGCCCCGCGAGCCCCTATCACTTTGCCAACTGGTCGGAGGCGGTGGATGCGCTCCTCGCCCTCGGCTCCGAGCGGCCTGTTCCCGTGGTGATCGACGAGTTCCCCTACCTCGCCAAGGCCGATCCGGAACTGCCGTCGATCATCCAGGAGGCACTGCGTCCCTTGCGTGAGCAGCGGACCCGGTCCCGTACCCGACTGCTGCTCTGCGGGTCGGCCTTGTCCTTCATGGGGCGGTTGCTGTCCGGCAATGCCCCGCTGCGCGGCCGGTCCGGGCTTGAGCTGGTTGTTCGCCCACTCGACCACCGTCTGGCCGCCGAGTTCTGGAACATCACCGATCCCCGGCTGGCCCTGCAGGTCAATGCGATCGTCGGCGGCACCCCCGCCTACCGCCGGGAGTTCGCGCGCGGCGACAGCCCCGCAGGGCCGGAGGACTTCGACGACTGGGTGATTCGTACGGTCCTCAATCCGGAAACCCCGCTCTTCCGTGAGGCTCGTTACCTGTTGGCCGAGGAGCCCGACCTGCGGGACACGGCACTGTATCTGTCCGTTCTCGCCGCCGTCGCCGATGGCAACGCCACTCGCGGAGGCATGGCCGGTTACCTGGAACGCAAGGCCACTGATATCGCGCACCCCATCAACGTCCTCGAGGACGCCGGACTCTTGCACCGGGATGCGGATGCCTTCCGGGACAACCGGCCCACCTACCGCATCGCCGAACCGCTGATCGGCTTCTATCACGCCATCATGCGCCCGGTCTGGGACCAGTTGGAGCGCCCCGGCAGCGCCGCCCGGGTCTGGCAAGCGAGCCGCCGCCGCTTCGTCAGCAATATCCTGGGCCCGCACTTCGAGCAGGTCTGCCGCGACTGGGCCCTGCACCACGCCGACCCCGACCTGATCGGCGGCCTGCCCGCCCGCGTCGGACACGGCATCGTCCACGACTCCCGGGCGCATACCGGCCATGAGGTCGACGTCGCCGTCGTCGGCATCGCCGACGGCGCCAAGCCGCCCTTGCTCGCCATCGGTGAAGCCAAGTGGAACGACACCATCGGCATCGCCCACATCGAACGTCTCTGGCACATCCGCGAGTTGATTTCCCGGGCCGGACGCTACGACACCGCCCGAACCCGGCTGATCTGCTTCAGCGGAGCAGGCTTCAATGACAAGGCCCGTGCGGCCGCCGAGGGCTCTTCCGATGTCCAACTGGTCCATCTGGCTGCCTTGTACGGCCAAGAGTGATCCCTGCCGGTCCTGGCAGGCGGCCACCCGGCAGTGGCATCCGGAGCCTCAGGCCCCCCGTCCGGTAACCCGCGGGTGCGCGCGCAGTGGCGGCTGGCGCGGGCGCGGTTGCCGCAGTCGCCGGAGCCGCACCGAGGTTCGCCTACGTCGACCGCCTGGAGTCTGTGGTCGGAGCGGTTCAGGTTGCGTCGCCCGGATTGCTCGATTCATAACAGTAGGGCGCATTATGGTCGGTGGTCTCGCGGCCTACCTGGAGGAGTTGAAGCCGTGCTCATCCTCCCCGGATTCTCCTCAGGGGGCCATGCGAGACCGACTGTTGCCCGCAATCGCCGAAAGTGCTGCCATGACCCGTATTCCCGCCGACCCGACGGCCCTGCACCCGTTTCCCGACCAGCCACGCGTGGTGCTGCTGAAACCGCTGGTGACCTCCGAACTCATCGAGGCGGGGGAGTACTCGTACTACGACGACCCGGACGACCCGACCGCGTTCGAGACCCGCAACGTGCTCTACCACTACGGGCCGGAGAGGCTGGTCATCGGCAAATTCTGCGCGCTCGGGACCGGGGTCCGGTTCATCATGAACGGCGCCAACCACCGTATGGACGGCCCGTCCACCTTCCCCTTCCCCATCATGGGCGGCTCCTGGGCCGAGCATTTCGACCTGCTCGGCGGTCTGCCCGGTCGGGGCGACACCGTCGTCGGCAACGATGTCTGGTTCGGCTACAACACCATGGTGATGCCCGGTGTCCGTATCGGACACGGCGCGATCATCGCCTCCGGTGCGGTGGTCGTCGACGACGTCCCCGACTACGGCATCGTCGGCGGCAACCCGGCCAAGCTGATTCGTACCCGCTACAGCGACGCCGATATCGCCCGCCTTCTGGAACTGGCGTGGTGGGACTGGCCGGCGGAGCACATCACGGAGCATGTTCGGGTCATCATGTCCGGCACGGTTGATGAGTTGGCGGAGATCGCACCGCGCGGGTGACCGCATTCCGGTGGCGTCGTACGGGACTTGGCGTACGACGCCACCGGCGTTTGGCCCGATCGACTCCGCGATCGGCGCACGCCGGAAGCGGTGCCTCAGTTTCCCTGCCCGGTGACCCCGCGGGTGCGCGCGTAGTGGCGGCGGGCGCGGGCGCGGTTGCCGCAGTCGCCGGAGCTGCACCAGCGGCGGGAGCCGCTGCGGCTGCGGTCGAGGAAGAACCAGCCGCAGCCGCTTCCCTCGCAGCGGCGGATGCGCGATGTGGAGGCTCCCGCCAGCAGCTCCTCCGCCTGCAGGGCGAGTGTGTGACCGAGGTCGCAGAGCCGGGCCGTGCCGGGCTGCCAGCGCAGCGGGAAGGCGGGCGGGAGCCGGGCGTTCTCGCGCGCCAGCAGGATGGCCCGGGCGAAGGCCCGCCAAGCGCCGGACGGCGGTGGCTCATTGTCTACCAGGGCGTCCAGGATGGCGCACAGCGCCGTGCGCAGCTCCTCGAGAGCGGCGAGTTCGCCTTGCACGAGGCCGGGTTCGGCCGCCGCCGTGGACCGCCGCAGGGCCGCGCACTGGTGCGGGGTGAGCAGTCCGGCGGCGACTGCCCAGCGCAGCCAGCCCGCCGCGCCGGACACCCGCTCGATGCGGCGGGCCGGGTCCGTGCGCCAGGCCGTGGTGTTGGCGAAATCCAGCACCGGATGCCCGCCCACCAGCGATACCCCGGCTTTGTTCGACTCATCGGTCACGGTGCCATGGTACGGAACTAATGCCCAAAAGCGCTTATGGGTGTTAGCCTCTCGGATATGGAGAGATCACCGACGGTGCGGGCCGATGCTGTGCCGCGCGAGCGTTTCCTCGCCGGTCTCAGGATCGGGTCCGGTCTGGCCGCGGCCTCGTTCCTGCTGGCCATCAGCTTCGGCGCGATCACCCGGACGCAGGGCTGGGGCCAACTCGCCCCGGTGCTCTGCTCATTGCTGGTCTTCTCCGGATCGGCGCAGTTCGCCCTGGTCGGCACCCTGGGTGCCGGTGGCGGTCCGGCCGCGGCCGTCACGGCGGCCGCACTGATCAACAGCCGCTTTCTTCCGATGGGCATCGCCGTCGCCGGTGACCTGCGCGGCGGCCGGCTGCGCCGGGCCCTGGAGGGCCAGGCGGTGGTGGACGCCTCCTGGGCCGCCGCGCATCTCGGCGATGGGCGGTTCGACCGGTATGTACTCTTCGGGGCGACCCTGATCCAGTGGCCCGCGTGGGTGGCCGGCACCGCGGTGGGCGTCTTCCTGGCCCCGGATCCGGGGCTGCTGCGCTCGCTCGGCCTCGATGTGCTCACCCCGGCGCTGTTCGCCGCGCTCCTGTTCGACGAGGTGCGCAGGGCTCGTACACACCGGCTGCCCGCCCTGCTCGGTGGGGCGATCGCGGCGAGCCTGATCTTCGTCCTGCCCAGCGGCCCGGCCCTGGTCGGTGCGGCGATGGCGGCGCTTGTCGCCTGCGCCGGAAAGGCCGAGGCATGACCCTCTGGTTCGCGATAGCCGCCGTCGCCCTGCTCAGCTTCACCTTCAAGGCCGCCGGCCCCGCGGCCCTGGGCGGCCGCGAACTGCCGCCACGCGTCCGGTCGGTGATCGCGCTCCTCGCCCCGGCACTGCTCGCCGGGTTCATCGTGGTGGACATCGCCGGGCCCGGCTGGAGCGCCGTCGACCCCGCCCTGCCCGCCGGGCTCGCCGCCGTGCTCGCACTGCGACTGCTCCGGGCCCCGCTGCTGGTGGCGCTCCTGGGCGCGGTCGTGGTGACCGCGCTGCTGCGGCTGTTGGCCGGCTGAGTGCCGAGGCCCGGCTGCCTGCGCGCCGCAGCCGGGCCCCGGTGGGCATCAACCCAGGCCGGACAGGCCCCTGGCCGGAAGCCGGCCCGCGGCGGGGAGGCCCGGTGGGGGCAGCACATCGGGCCCGGCGGCCCTGGCCGTCTCGCCCAGGATCTCGCGGGCCGAGCCGGTGGTGTCGCCCGTCGCCCGCCGCACCGCGGAGGTGGTCTTCCGCACCGCCGTACCGCCCGTCCGGCCTGCCGCGGGCACCACCCTGCGCAGCGCGTTGCCCCCGGTCTCGCCCACCGTCCGGGTCGACCGCTCCGCGGCCGTGTCCACCGTGTCGCCCAGGCCGCCGGCGTCGATGGCGGCCAGCCCGGTCAGGTCCGTGAGCTTGGGCAGGGGGGCGGCCTGGGCGGCGGAGGCCGACCCCAGGGACATGGCGGCCGCGGCCATGGTGACTGCCGTCAGGACTCGTCGCATCAAGGCTCCTTCGGGGTGTGGAGTCAGGGATGTGGAGATGGAGATCCGGAGACGGGCTCCTCGACGTAAAACGACCGGCGCGTTCGCCGGACACGTATGGGGCGCATTGCCCGTTGTGTGCGATATTCCCGGGGTTGACCCTTGGCCGTGTTCTGCCGGGGCGAGCGGTCTACAGGAACGTATGCCCCTCGCCCCGGTAGGTCGGGACCGTCCCCACCAGCCGGTCGTCGTCGATCAGATGCAGCTCCGCGAAGCGTTCGCCCAGCTCGCCCGCCTTGGCGTGGCGGAACCACACCTTGTCGCCGATCAGCAGGTCGTCCGCCGGGGTGCCCAGCAGCGGGGTCTGCACCTCGCCCGCGCCCTCCCGCCGGGCCAGGCGCAGTCCCTCCGGGAGGCAGGGCACCGGGAGCCGGTCCGGGCCCGCCGGGCCGGAGGCGGGGTAGCCGCCGCCCAGGACGGTGACCACTCCGATGCCGGGGCGGCGGACGACCGGCAGGGCGAACAGGGCCGCCGGGCGGCCCCGGAACGCGGAGTAGTGGTCGAACAGGTGCGGAACATACAGCCCCGACCCGGCGGCGACCTCGGTGACCGCCGGCTCGGCGGCGGTGTGCTGCACGCTGCCCGTACCACCGCCGTTGACGAACTCCAGCTCCGCCACGGCCCGTACGGCACGCACCGCCTCGGCGCGCCGCACGGCCAGTTGGTGCCGGGAGACGGTCTGCAGCAGCCGGATCGCACGGGAGGTGACCGGGCGTCCGGCCACCGTGTCACCGACCCCGGCGATATGCGCCTCGTAGGCCATCAGCCCGACCAGCCGGAAGCCGGGACGGCGGTCGATGGCGCGGGCGAGTTCCGCCAGCCGGCCGGGGTCGTGCAGTGGTGAGCGCAGGGCGCCGATGCGGATCCGGCCGCCGAGCAGGCGCAGCGAGGTGTCCAACTCCAGGCAGACCCTGACCCGTTCGCGCCCCGTCCGGGCCGAATCGATCAGGGTCAGCTGGGCCGGGTCGTCGATCAGCACGGTGACCGCCCGGGCCAGGGCCGGGTCCGAGGTCAGTTCGGCGAACCCCGCCCGGTCGGCCGAGGGATAGGCCAGCAGGATGTCGTCGATCCCGGACCGGGCCAGCCACCGGGACTCGGCGAGCGTATGACTCATCACTCCCGCGAATCCGTCCCGCGCCAGCACCCGCTCCAACAGCGCCCGGCAGCGCAGGGACTTGGTCGCCACCCGCACCGGCTTGCCCCGTGCCCGCCGCACCAGATCGGCGGCATTGGCGTCAAATGCCTGGAGGTCGACCACCGCCAGTGGGGCGTCGAGATGGGCGGTGGCCCGGTCGTAGCGGGCCCGGTCCATGACGGGGCCGACGGCATGTGCTATCGCGGGCGACATGCGCGCAGCTTGCCAGAGCGAATTACCGGTGGGTAGAGGAGTGGGCCGGGCGAATGGCCTGGCGGCGGTCCGGCCCGTAAAGTGGCGTACCTGCCGTGGATCACAACCCCGTGGCGGGATGTCCGGATACGAACCGGCCTGCCCCGAAAGGCGATCGGGCGGTACGGCGAGCTTGCGAGGGGGAGCGCAGGGTGAGCGCCGAAGCGGACCAGGTGCCGGTGTTTGTGCCCCCGCCTCCCGGTCACGCGCCGCTGACGGGACCACCGGCCCGGGGCGGCCGCCGGGCCGCCGCCGTGGTGTGCGCGGTGCTCGGGGCGGGCCTCATTGGTGGGGCGGCGGCCGGGAGTTGGCTCACCAGGCCGCCGGAACCGACGGCCGCCGAGGCCTCCTACGAGCGCGGCGGCACGCTCTGGCAGAACATACCCGTGGACGAGCTCTTCCCCCGCACCGTGCACTCCGCCGACGCGGGCCCCGGCGGCGCGGCCCGCGACTGGGCGCGGCTCGGCGTGGCTCCCGACGGCGGCTGTGCAGGCGCCCTCGACCCGCCGCTGGCCAGGGCGCTGGCCCCGGTGGGCTGCAAGCGCCTGCTGCGGGCCACCTACACCGATGCCACGTCGACCAGCGTCACCACGGTCGGCCTGCTCATCACGGACACCGAGGAGAGCGGCATGCGCGCGCTGCGCAAGCGGTTCGACGGCCAACGGCTCGGCGAACGCAGCGATCTGATGCCCCGCCCGTACGCTCCCCGGGGCACCGTCGCCGAGCGTTTCGGCGATGCGCAGCGCGCCAGTTGGCGGGTCGGCGTGCTGACGGACGTTCCCGTGGTGGTGTACGCCGTGACCGGGTTCGCCGACGCCCGTACCGGCACTCCGCCGCAGCCCGCCGCACAGGCGGTCAGCCCCGGTGCGACGACCGCCGCGGCACAGGCGGGGCTCGGCCATGACGCGACGGCGCTCGCCGAACGGATCGAGCGCGGCTACCGGGCGGCGGCCCGCGAGCCGGGGCGGGAGGCGCGCCGGTGAAGCGGGTGCGGCTGCTGGCGCTCGCCGTGGCCTTCGCCGCGGTCGGCACCGCGCCTGCGCGGGCCGATGCGATAAGGGCCCAGGAGTGGGGACTTGACGCCCTGCACATCGAGGAGGCCTGGCGGACGACCAGGGGAGCGGGGGTGACGGTCGCGGTGCTCGACACCGGGGTGGACACGGACCATCCCGATCTGCGGGGGCGGGTTCTGCCGGGCAAGGACCTCGTCGGGTTCGGTGCCGGGCGCGGGGAGCGGGCCTGGGCGCGGCACGGGACCGCGATGGCCGGGATCATCGCGGGGCGAGGGCATGGCACGGGCGACACGGACGGGGTGGTGGGGGTGGCGCCGGAGGCGAGGATCCTGCCGGTGCGGGTGATCCTGGAGGAGGCCGACCCCTCACGGCCCAAGGCGCGCGGGGCGCGCGGCGGCGCGCTGGCGGAGGGCATCCGCTGGGCCGCCGACCACGGTGCCGATGTGATCAACCTGTCGCTGGGGGACGACAGCGACACCGCGCACCCGGACCCGGGCGAGGACGCCGCCGTGCGCTATGCGCTGGACAAGGGCGCCGTGGTGGTGGCGTCGGCGGGCAATGGCGGCGAGCACGGCGACCGCGCCTCCTATCCGGCCGCCTACCCGGGCGTGCTCGCGGTGACCGCCGTCGACCGCTATGGCGAGCGGGCGCCGTTCTCCACCCGCCGCTGGTACGCCGCCGTCAGCGCGCCCGGGGTCGATGTGGTCATCGCCGACCCCGACCGGCGCTACTACGAGGGCTGGGGCACCAGCGCCGCGGCCGCGTTCGTCTCGGGGGCCGCCGCGCTCGTCCGCTCCGCGTATCCCGGCCTGGGGCCGGACCGGGTGCGCCGGCTGCTGGCCGAGACCGCGCAGGACGCCCCGGTCGGCGGGCGCAGCGATGCGCTGGGCGCGGGCCTGGTCGATCCGGCGGCGGCCATCGCCCGGGCCCGTGCTTTCCAGGCGGCGCCCGGGGCGCAGCCGTCCGCCCCGCGGTTTTTCGGTGGCGGGCCCCGTCCCGTCCCCGCCCGCCCGGACGGCCGGCGTCCCGGCCCGGTGTCGCTCGCCCTCGGCGCGGCGGGGGCGGTGCTGCTGGTGACCGCGGTGGTGCTGTGGCGGGGCGGGCGGCGGCGCGACCCCTGGTCGTAGCGGAGCGGCCGGCCTGGATACGCTCGGCGGGTGGCGCTCAAGAACATCCCCGATCCGGGATTCTCCGACGACGACGGCTCCGCCGACCCCGCGCTGACCGAGGCGCTGGCCGCCTGGTCCGCCGACCGGTCCGCCGAGCCACAGGTGCTGGCGGCCCTGCCCGGTGCGCGGCTGCTGGTTCCCGTGGTGGCCGTGCTCGGCGAGGCGGAGGAGGGACCGGACGGTCTCAAGCGGGAGAAGACCAGCGACATGGCCGTCCCCACCCTCCAGGCGCCGGACGGCCGCCGGGCGTTGCCCGCCTTCACCTCGGTGGGGTCGCTGGCGCGCTGGCGCGCGGACGCCCGGCCGGTGGCCGTGCCCCTGCACCAGGCGCTGCAGGCGGCCGCGCACGAGAAGGCCGACACCATCGTCCTCGACCTCGCCGGTCCGGTGGCCTACTCGCTGACCGGCCCGGCGCTGCTGGCGGTGGCCGAGGGCCGCACCAGCGCCGATCCGCTGGCCGACCCGGCCGTCACCACGGTGCTGCGCGAGGCGCTGGCGGCCGAGCCGGACGTCGTGCGCGCCTATCTCACCCCGGGCGAGGACGTCGACGGGACGCTGACCCTCGGCCTCGCCGAGGGCGCCTTCCCGCCCCCGATCGTCGAGCGGGTGGTCAAGGTGCTGGCCACCGACGAGGTGCTGCGCACCCGGCTGGTGCGGGGCCTGGACCTGGCCCTGCTCAATCCGGGGGTGGAGCTGCCCGAGGAGCCGCTGCTGCGCCGCTGAGCGGCCGTCGCGGCGGCTGATCTCCGACAGGCGCCCGGGAGTGGACCGTCCGACAATGCGAGGACAGTCCACGAGTTTCCCCGGGAGGACGCCATGGACGTGAAGCTGGACACCTGGAAGCTGGACCCCGTGGAGACACGGACCGTGGCGGCGGAATTCATCGGCACCCTGCTGCTGGTCTTCTTCGCCGTCGGCTCCGCGGTCCTCGCGGCCGACTACATCGGTGCGCTCGGCATCGCCCTCGCCTTCGGTTTCACTCTGGTGGCCCTCATCTATGCGCTGGGCCCGGTCTCGGGCTGCCACCTCAACCCGGCGGTGACCCTCGGCTTCCTGCTGGAGGGCCGGATCGCGCTGCGCACGGCCATCGAGTACTGGATCGCCCAGCTGCTCGGTGCCATCGTCGGCGCGGCGCTGCTGCTCCTGCTCGCCAAGCAGGTGCCGGGGCTCAAGACCCACGGTGCCTTCGGCACCAATGGCTACGCCGACCGGTCGGCGGTGCACCTCGGTACCGGGGGAGCGTTCCTCGCCGAGGTCGTGCTGACCTTCCTGCTGGTGTTCGTCTGGCTGGCGGTGACGCACAAGGTCGCCGTGGTCGGTTTTGGAGCGCTCCCCATCGGGCTGGCGCTGGTGGTGGTCGAGCTGGTCGGCATCCCGCTGACCGGCGCCTCGGTGAACCCGGCCCGCAGCATCGGCCCGGCGCTCTTCGCGACCGGGGGCGCACTGTCCCAGCTGTGGCTGTTCATCGTCGCCCCGCTGATCGGCGGGGCGCTCGCGGCCGTGGCGCACCAGATCACCCAGCCCCGGGGCGCGCCCGTCCTGATCGCGGACGAGCGCGCGGTGCCCGGTCACCGGCACGAGGAGCTGCGGGACGAGCCCGGGCGCGACGACGACGTCGGCGACGGCTGAGCCGCCGCTCAGCCGAAGACCGGCCCGGTGAACTTCTCGCCGGGCCCCTGGCCCGGCTCGTCCGGCACCAGCGAGGCCTCGCGGAAGGCCAGTTGGAGCGAGCGCAGGCCGTCGCGCAGCGGCCCCGCATGGAAGTTGCTGACCTCGGTGGCGCCCGCGGTGACCAGCCCGGCGAGTGCGGTGATCAGCTTGCGGGCCTCGTCCAGGTCCTGGTGCCGGTCGCCCTCCTCGGCGAGGCCGAGGTTGACGGCGGCCGCGCTCATCAGGTGCACCGCGACCGTTGTGATCACCTCGACGGCGGGCACCTCCGCGATGTCCCGGGTGATGTCGCTGGAGTCCGGGGTGCCGGCCGTCTCGGGAGTGGGGTCGCTCATGGTCGCTCTTCCGCTGGTTTCCACTGGAACTGTGGCCTCAGCCTATGGCCAGGGCTCTCCCGGGGAGCGACCACCCCGGGGCGCTGCTATGCTGGACTGCGACCGGCCGGACACTCGCGTGCCCGGCCCACAAGTGGAGGCTCCGAACTCCCACCTCGCCGGCCCCGGGCCGACAGGTCTCCGGTCAGGCGGCGCCCATCGTTCCGTACGGACGATGGAAGCCGTCCGATAGCGCCCCACGGGATCACCGTGGCGGTGTTCCGGTTTGTATGGAGCCCCGCCTGTGTCCCGTCCGGGGCATTTTTTGTGCATCGGCGCGGTTGGTCTTACTGAAAGACGTTACGCGGCAGTCTGCCAGGCCGCCGTGTGGTGCTACCGAGGAGGATCCATCAGCGCCGAGCCCCGCATCAACGACCGGATTCGCGTTCCCGAGGTGCGACTTGTCGGTCCCAGCGGCGAGCAGGTCGGCATTGTGCCGCTTGCCAAGGCCCTGGAGCTTGCGCAGGAGTACGACCTCGACCTGGTCGAGGTGGCGGCAAATGCACGCCCGCCGGTCTGCAAGCTCATGGACTACGGGAAGTTCAAGTACGAGTCGGCCATGAAGGCCCGTGAGGCGCGCAAGAACCAGGCGCACACGGTCATCAAGGAGATGAAGCTCCGGCCGAAGATCGACCCGCACGACTACGACACCAAGAAGGGTCACGTCGTCCGGTTCCTCAAGCAGGGCGACAAGGTCAAGATCACGATCATGTTCCGTGGTCGCGAGCAGTCCCGGCCCGAGCTGGGCTACCGACTGCTGCAGCGGCTCGCGGAAGACGTTCAGGAGCTGGGTTTCGTCGAGTCGAACCCCAAGCAGGACGGCCGCAACATGATCATGGTCCTCGGTCCGCACAAGAAGAAGACCGAGGCGATGGCCGAAGCCCGCGAGGCACAGGCCGCCCGCAAGGCGGAGCGCCAGGGCGCACCCGCCGCGGCGGACGCCACCGAGGAAGCCGCAGAGGCGTGATTCCGGGGCCTGGCCCCGGTTCACCTCCGGGTCCGTGAGGTCCCGGCCAGCAATCGATACAGCTGACGCTCCCATGCGCCCGCACCGCGGGCCGGGGGCGCCACCGACGAGGAGATACGGCGCGATGCCGAAGAACAAGACGCACAGTGGTGCCAGCAAGCGCTTCAAGGTCACTGGCTCCGGCAAGGTCCTGCGCGAGCGCGCCGGCAAGCGCCACTACCTCGAGCACAAGTCGTCCCGTCTGACGCGTCGCCTGACCGGCAACGCCGAGATGGCCCCGGGCGACGCCAAGAAGATCAAGAAGCTTCTCGGCAAGTGACGCTTCGCACCCCGCTCCTCGGAGCCCGGGGTGTGCGTCGGAAACCGGGACCCAATCGTTTCCGGGCCGTGTGAGTCAACCGCGGCCCCGCTACAAGGAGTTAACAAGTGGCACGCGTCAAGCGCGCAGTCAACGCGCACAAGAAGCGCCGGGCGATCCTCGAGCAGGCCAGCGGTTACCGCGGCCAGCGGTCGCGTCTGTACCGCAAGGCCAAGGAGCAGGTCACCCACTCCCTGGTCTACAACTACAACGACCGCAAGAAGCGCAAGGGCGACTTCCGTCAGCTGTGGATCCAGCGCATCAACGCCGCTGCCCGCCAGAACGGCATGACCTACAACCGCCTCATCCAGGGTCTGAAGGCCGCCAACATCGAGGTGGACCGCAAGATCCTGGCCGAGCTCGCGGTCAACGACATGAACGCGTTCGCCGCGCTCGTCGAGGTGGCCCAGAAGGCGCTGCCGGCCGACGTCAACGCGCCGAAGGCCGCCGCCTGATCCCGGCGCCGCAGGCCAACGACCGGACCCGCAGGCCTTGGGCCTGCGGGTCCGGTCGTGTCCGGCCCCGGAACACCCCACCACGATGAGCAACCGGCCTCGTGCCGGGCGCCCCGCAACCGAAAGCGAGCCCATGGCGGCCCCCGAGCTGACGTCCCTGCGATCGCCCCGTGTCATCGCGGCCCGCCGTCTTGCCAAGCGCAACTTCCGCGCCAAGGAGCGCCGCTTCCTGGCGGAAGGCCCGCAGTCCGTCCGGGAGGCGGTGGAGCACCTCATCGAGCTCTATGCGACGCCGGACGCGGCCGGGCGGCACGCGGACATCGTGACCGCCGTGCGCGCCGCCGGGGTGCCCGTGCTGACCGCCACCGACGAGGTCATCGCGGAGATGTCGGAAACCGTCACCCCGCAGGGGCTGGTCGGACTCTGCCGCTTCCTCGACTCGCCGTTCGAGGAGATCCTCGCCGCCCGTCCCCGCCTGGTCGCCGTCCTCGCCCATGTACGCGACCCCGGCAACGCCGGCACGGTCCTGCGCTGCGCCGACGCCGCCGGGGCCGACGCCGTGGTGCTCACCGACGCCTCGGTGGACCTCTACAACCCCAAGTCGGTCCGGGCCTCCGTCGGTTCGCTCTTCCACCTGCCGGTGGCCGTCGGCGTCCCCGTGGAGCGGGCGGTGCACGGCCTGGCCGAGGCGGGCGTACGGATCCTCGCCGCCGACGGCGCGGGCGAGCGCGACCTGGACGACGAGCTGGACCACGGCACCATGGGCGGCCCCACCGCCTGGATCTTCGGCAACGAGGCCTGGGGCCTGCCGGAGGAGACCCGGGCGCTCGCGGACGAGGTGGTGCGGGTCCCGATCCACGGCAAGGCCGAGAGCCTCAACCTCGCCACGGCCGCCGCCGTCTGCCTGTACGCGTCCGCCCGTGCGCAGCGCGCGTCCGGCGGGTGCCGCTCCGTGACCTCCAGCTAGTAGGGTGTCGCCGCGGGGGCGGAAGGGGGTGCCGGGTGTGAGTGTGCACATGTCGTCGAAGAGCGTGGCCGCCACGGTGGAGGACCGCACGACCGAGGACCACACCGCCGCGAGCGGGCTGCACCCCGACGACCTGCCGGACGGCCTGGTCGTCGCCGACGCCACCGGCCGCGTCACCTGCTTCAACGCCGCCGCCGCCCGCATCACCGCGACGCGCCCGCAGGATGCGCTCGGCCGTCCGCTGGAGAGCGCCCTGCCGCTGGAGGACCTGGACGGCCGCCATTGGTGGGCGCTGACCGACCCCTATGGCGGGCTCACCACCAGGGTCGGCCAGCCCGAGCGCAATCTGCTGCTCCCCGGCGGCCGCGAGGTGCTGGTCTCCGCCCGCTATGTGCGCGAGCGGCCGAACGGGCCCGTGCTGCGGCTGGTCGTCCAGCTGCGCGGCACCGAGGCCCGGCGCCGCACCGAGCGCAGCCACGCCGAGCTGATCGCCACCGTCGCCCATGAGCTGCGCTCGCCACTGACCTCCGTCAAGGGCTTCACCGCCACGCTGCTGGCCAAGTGGGAGCGGTTCACCGACGACCAGAAGCGGCTGATGCTGGAGACCGTCGACGCCGACGCCGACCGGGTCACCCGGCTCATCGCCGAGCTGCTCGACATCTCCCGGATCGACTCCGGACGGCTGGAGGTGCGCCGCCAGCCCGTCGACATGGCGGCCGCCGTACGCCGGCACGTACGGGCCCATGTCACCGGCGGGCAGCGGCCCGACCGGTTTGTGATCAAGGTTGCGGAGCCGCTGCCCCCGCTGTGGGCGGATCCGGACAAGATCGACCAGGTGCTCGGCAACCTCCTGGAAAATGCGGTGCGCCACGGGGAGGGAACGGTGACCATGGAGGTGTCACCGGCACTGACACACACCCGCATGGAGGGGACGGCGGTCACCGTGAGCGATGAGGGCCCCGGTATCCCCGAGGAATCGATGACCCGCGTCTTCACCCGCTTCTGGCGCGGCAGCAAGCGCGGCGGCACCGGCCTGGGCCTCTACATCGTCAAGGGCATCGTCGAGGCGCACGGTGGCACGGTCACGGTGGGGCGGGCCGCCCACGGTGGCGCCCGGTTCCGATTTACCCTGCCCGTGGGTGCCCCGGCCTTCCTCTCCCAGAGCTGACGGGCCGCCCCACGGGCTCACCCGGCCCCCGGCGCCCCTTAGACTCGACCTTTGGCACCTTTTTGGCACCAGCCTCTTCGGCACCAAAGCTGTCGGGCGCACCGAGCACTCGAGCGCGGGCGCGCAGCCAAGCCACGCCAAACCAGCCAACCGGAAGCACGGGAAGAGATGTCGGCACCCAATAAGTCGTACGACCCTGTTGAGGTCGAGGCACTGAAACCGGAAGAGATCGAGCGCAGGCGGGACGAGGCGCTCGCCGCCTTCGCCGCGGCCACCGACCTCGCAGCCCTGCGCGAGGCAAAGGCCGCCCACCTGGGCGACCGCTCCCCGCTCGCGCTCGCCAACCGCGAGATCGGCGCCCTGCCGCCGCAGGCCAAGGCCGAGGCGGGCAAGCGCGTGGGCATGGCCCGCGGCGCCGTGAACAAGGCCTTCGGCGCCCGCCAGGCCGAGCTGGAGGCGGAGCGCGACGCCCGGGTGCTGGTCGAGGAGGCAGTGGACGTCACCCTGCCCTACGACCGGGTCCCGGCCGGTGCCCGCCACCCGCTGACCACCTTCTCCGAGCGCGTCGAGGACGTCTTCGTCGCCATGGGCTACGAGGTCGCCGAGGGACCCGAGGTCGAGGCGGAGTGGTTCAACTTCGACGCCCTCAACTTTGAGCCCGACCACCCGGCCCGAGCCCTGCAGGACACCTTCTTCGTCGCGGGCAAGAAGCCCCAGGACGAGACCGGGGTCGTGCTGCGCACCCACACCTCCCCGGTGCAGGTCCGTACGATGCTCGACCGCGAGCCCCCCATCTATGTGATCTGCCCCGGCCGCGTCTACCGCACCGACGAGCTGGACGCCACCCACACCCCGGTCTTCCACCAGGTCGAGCTCCTCGCCGTCGACGAGGGCCTGACCATGGCCGACCTCAAGGGCACCATCGAGCACATGGTCCGCTCGCTGTTCGGCGAGGGCCTCACCACCCGGCTGCGCCCGCACTACTTCCCGTTCACCGAGCCGTCCGCCGAGCTGGACATGCAGTGCTATGTCTGCCGCGGTGAGTCGGTCGGCAACCCCGACCGCCCCTGCCGCACCTGCTCCAGCGAGGGCTGGATCGAGCTGGGCGGCTGCGGCACGGTCAACCCGCGGGTGCTGGTCGCGGCCGGCATCGACCCGGAGAAGTACAGCGGATTCGCCTTCGGGTTCGGCATCGATCGAATGCTGATGTTCCGCCACAACGTCGAGGACATGCGAGACATGGGCGAGGGTGACGTGCGCTTCACCCGGCCGTTCGGGATGGAGATCTGATGCGCGCCCCGCTTTCCTGGCTGCGGGAATACGTCGACCTGCCGGCCGGTGCCACCGGCCGTGAGGTACAGGCCGAGCTCATCGCGGCCGGCCTCGAGGTCGAGCGAGTCGAGCACCTCGGCGGCGACCTCACCGGCCCGCTGGTCGTCGGCAAGGTCCTCACCATCGAGGAGCTGGAGGGCTTCCGCAAGCCGATCCGTTTCTGCACCGTCGACGTCGGTACCGCCAACGGCACCGGCGCGCCACAGGAGATCGTCTGTGGCGCCCGCAACTTCGCCGTCGGCGACAAGGTCGTCGTGGTGCTGCCCGGAGCCGTGCTGCCCGGCGACTTCGCGATCGCCGCCCGCAAGACCTATGGCAAGGTCTCGCACGGCATGATCTGCTCCGGCGAGGAGCTGGGCATGGGCGACTGGGGGTCCCCCCAGACGGAGTCTGGGGGAGGGACCGGCGGCATCATCGTGCTGCCGCCCGAGTACGAGCCCGGCACCGACGCCATCGAGCTGCTCGAACTCGTCGACGAGGTCCTCGACATCGACGTCACCCCCGACCGCGGCTACTGCATGTCCATGCGCGGCATCGCCCGCGAGGTCGCCACCGCCTACGGCCTGCCGCTGCGCGACCCGGCCCTGCTGGACGTGCCCGCGCCCAACGCCCACGGCCACCCGGTCCACATCGCCGACCCGGCCGGCTGCGACCGCTTCACCGCCCGCACCGTCACCGGCCTCGACCCCGAGGCCCGCTCCCCGATCTGGCTCCAGCGCCGCCTGCAGAAGGCCGGCATGCGCCCGGTCTCCCTGGCCGTCGACGTCACCAACTATGTGATGCTCGAACTCGGCCAGCCACTGCACGCCTACGACCGCTCCCGCCTCGACGGACCCATCGGCGTCCGGCGCGCCGAACAGGGCGAGAAGCTCACCACCCTGGACGGCACCAAGCGGATCCTGGACGCCGGGGACCTCGTCATCACCGACAACAGCGGCCCCATCGGGCTCGCCGGTGTGATGGGCGGAGCCGGCACCGAGATCGCGGACCACACCGAGGGCCGGGGCAGCACCGAAGTGGTCATCGAGGCCGCCCACTTCGAAGCCGTCTCCATCTCCCGCACCGCCCGCCGCCACAAGCTCACCTCCGAGGCGGCCAAGCGCTTCGAGCGCGGCGTCGACCCGGCCGCCGCCTCCGCCGCGGCCCAGCGCACCGTCGACCTGCTGGTGCTGCTGGCCGGTGGCACCCCCGAGGCCGGCGTCACCGAGTTCACCGCCCCCAGCGCCCCCCGCACCATCGCGCTGCGCGCCGACCACCCGGACCGGGTCGCCGGGATGGACTACGGCCGCGAGACCGTCGTCCGCCGCCTCCAGCAGGTCGGCTGCGACGTCTACGGCCAGGACGAACTCATCGTCACCGTGCCCAGCTGGCGCCCCGACCTCACCGACCCCAATGACCTCGCCGAAGAGGTCATCCGGCTCGAGGGCTATGAGAACCTCCCCGCCACCCTCCCGCAGCCGCCCGCCGGCCGCGGCCTGACCGAGCGGCAGCGCCTGCACCGCCGCGTCGGCCGGGCGCTGGCCGGCGCCGGATATGTCGAGGCCCTCAACTACCCCTTCATCGGCGACTGGGCCCTGGACCACCTCGGCCTGGCCACCGACGACCCGCGCCGCCTCACCGTGCGCCTGGCCAACCCGCTCTCCGAGGCCGAGCCCGCGCTGCGCACCACCCTGCTGCCGGGCCTGTTCGCCGCGCTGCGCCGCAACGACAGCCGCGGCGAGCACGACCTCGCCCTCTTCGAGACCGGCCTGGTCTTCCGGCCCACCGGCGACGAGCGCCCCGCCGCCCGCCTCCCCGTGGACCGCCGCCCCACCGACGAGGAGATCGCCGGACTGGACGCCGCGCTGCCCGACCAGCCGCGCCGCGCCGCTGCAGTCCTCGCCGGAGCGCGCGAGCGCACCGGCTGGTGGGGCCAGGGCCGCCCCGCCACCTGGGCCGACGCCGTCGAGGCGGGCCGTACGGTGGCACGGGCGGCAGGCGTCGAGCTGATCGTCCGCCAGGACCAGCAGGCACCCTTCCATCCCGGCCGCTGCGCCGCACTCCTCGCCATCACCGACGGCGAGGAGGTGCTCGTCGGCAACGCCGGTGAGCTCCACCCGCGCGTCATCAAGGCCTTCGGCCTCCCGGAGCGCACCTGCGCCATGGAGATCGACCTCGACCGCCTGGAGCGGGCGGGCACCGGCCCGGTCGAGGCCCCGCAGGTGTCCGCCTTCCCGGTGGCCACCCAGGACGTGGCACTGGTCGTCGACACCTCGGTGGCCGCCGCCGACGTCGAGACCGCACTGCGCTCCGGCGCGGGCGAACTCCTCGAATCCCTCCGCCTGTTCGACGTCTTCACCGGCGAACAACTCGGCGAGGGCAAGAAGTCGCTGGCCTACGCCCTGCGCTTCCGCGCCGGTGACCGCACCCTGACCGCCGACGAGGCCTCCGCCGCCCGCGACGCCGCGGTGCGCGAAGCCGTCGAGCGCACCGGCGCGGTGCTGCGCGGCGCATAACACCTCGCGTAACACTCCCGCGTAACACCCTGCACAACACTCCGCGTCCGTTACGCGGGTCACACCCAGGAGGGGCATCCCGATGGCCGGGATGCCCCTCCCGCATGTCACCAGCCGTCACGTCAGCACATTCCGAATATCACTCAATAGGGTGGAATCGGGAGGTTGGGCCCTTACAAACCGGTGACCGCTCGCGAGAATCATGCGCGTCATTTGCGCTAGGGGGACCGACGGGAATGATCCGTACCGGAGCTCTGTGGTGCCGACGGGCCTTCGTTTTCGTACTGCCCGGCCTCTGGGTGTTCGCCGTGGTGATCTGGGACTTCGCGAGCCCCCTCGGTACGCAGTTCGTCCAGCTGCTCGCCGCCGCACCCGCCATCGCCTGCGCCGGCACCGGCCGCAAACGATGCGTGGTACTCGGCGGTGCCTGCGCGCTGTTCGCGCTCCTGCCACTGGGCACCCGCACCGAAGCCGACACCAGGCTCGGCACCTGCTGCGCCATCCTCACCGTCGTCGTTGCCAGCTACCTCACCAGCGGCCGCGGGCTGCGGATCCTCGGCGAACTGGAACGGCTCAGAGAGATCGCGGCCACCGCCCAACTGGCCGTGCTGCGCCCGCTGCCGCCCCGGCTCGAGGGCATCACCCTCGCCAGCGTCCACCTCTCGGCCAGCGAAGGGGCCCTGATCGGCGGCGACCTCTATGAAGCGCTCTCCACCCCGCACGGGGTGCGCCTCGTCATGGGAGACGTACGCGGCCACGGCATCCCCGCCATCGCCACCGTCGCCGCACTGCTCGGCACCTTCCGCGAGGCCGCCCACGACGAGGCCGAACTCCCCGATGTACTGCGCCGCTTGGAGCGCGCACTGCAACGACACCTCAACGAGCGGGCCCTGTCCACGCCCCTCCCGCCGAGCGGATCCGAGGAGTTCGCCACCGTACTGCTGCTGGAAGTGCTCGAAGAGGGCCGGGTCATGGCCCTCAACTGCGGCCACCCCTGGCCGCACCGGCTCTCCCGGACCCTTGACGACAGCACTGCGGCCGAGGCCCTGGCCCCCACCGACCCACTGCCCCCGCTCGGGCTCTTCCCGCTGCCCGCCGAGCTCCCTCCCGTGCTGCTCACCCAACTCCTGCCCGGCGACGCCCTGGTGCTGCACACCGACGGCGCCGAGGACGCCCGAGACGCGGCCGGCGCCTTCTTCCCGCTCGCCGCAGCCCTTGCCGAGGCGGCCCGCCAGGCCCCCATCGTGCCCGCCATGCTCGTCGAGCGGGTCAAGGCCGCCCTGCTGCGCCACACCCGTGGCCTGCTCACCGACGACTTCGCCCTGCTCGCCCTGCGCAACGACCGCCAGCGCAAACCCACTCCGCTGGCCCTGCCCTGCGCCCAGCAGTGACGCCAGGGCGTGGCCGGTTCACACCCCGTGCGAACAGCTCCCCACTACCCTGAGTCCACCGAGCGCAACGGAGTGCGGCATGGAGCCCAACACACTGCTCGACGCCGTCCTGGACGAGGCGGGAATCTCCCACGCCGGACTGGCCGCCCACATCAACGCGGCGGGCCGGGCCCGAGGACTGGCGTTGCGTTACGAACACACCGCGGTCGCCCGCTGGTTGAAGGGCCAACGGCCGCGCGGACAGGTTCCCGACCTGATCTGCGAGGTCCTCGGCGAGCGCCTGCACCGCGCCCTGACCCTCGATGACATAGGCCTGGGCACCCCCGGCACCCCCCGGGCCCCCGGCACCCCGCTGTCCGGCTTCGTCGAGCGGGCCACCGCCCTGTGGCGCTCCGACGAACAGCAGCGGGAACACGTCGTGCGGGCCCCGGCCGTCACCGGCACCCACGCCGTGATCCCGGTCTGGGAATGGGAGAACCCGCCCGAGGACGCCGATGTCTCCCGGCGCGGCCTCACCCGGGTCTCCATGGGCGACATCGACATGCTGCGCGCCGCCCGCACCCACTACGAGCAGATGTACCGCAAGGCCGGCGGCGTCGCCACCCGGGCCCGCGTCGTGGGCTTCCTCAACGCCGAGGCCGCCCCCCTGCTACGCGGCAGCTACTCCGACCCCACCGGCCGCCAACTCCACCGCGCCACCGGCGGGCTGGTCGCCGTCGCGGGCATCTGCGCATACGACTCCGATGCGCACGGCCTCGCCCAGCGCTACTTCCACCAGGCGCTGCGGCTGGCCAAGGCCAGCGGCGACCGGGGCCTGGGCGCCTATGTGATAGCGCTCCTGGTCAACCAGTCGCTGTTCATGGGGGAGTACCGCCAGGCCGTCGCCTTCGCCGAGTCCGCGCTCAGATCCGCGGGCCCACACCTCACCCCGGCACTGGCCGCCGACCTCTACGCCATGCAGGCCAAGTCCTACGCCCGGCTCGGCGACGGCGCCGGAGCGCTCGCCTGCATCCGCCGGGCCGAGTCCGCCGCCGAGCGCATCCACCGCGGCCAGGAACCCGCCGAAACCGGCTATGTCCAACCCGGCCTGGTCAACGTACAGGTGGCGGAGGCCCTGTTGAGCCTCGGCGACCTCGGACCCGCCCGTGAGCACGCGGACCGGGCCGTCGACACCCCCGCGCACGACCGGGGCCGTGTCCACCGGCTCGCCATGCTCACGCACATCGAGCTGCGTCAGGGAGACGCGGACAAGGCGGTGGCCACCGCTCAGGAAATGACCGAGCAGGCGAGGGGCATGGAGTCGCAGCGCTTACGCGACCGGCTCCGCGCGGTGCGCGAGCACCTGATCGAAAGCGGGTGCGCGGCCACCGCCGAGGCCGCCGAAATGATCGACGGGGCGTTGCGCGTGCCCTTGTGACGGCCATGTAAGGACAGCGCCCGGGTAGGTGGCCACCTCGGCGGAAGGTGGCAGACACGTGCGTTGGAAGAATCTCAAGGAGTCGACCGTCTACGAGAACCGGTGGTTCCGGGTCAACCTCGCGGACGTCCAACTCCCCGACGGCCGTCACCTCGACCACTTCCTCATCCGGCTGCGGCCCGTCGCCGTGGCCACGGTGGTCAATGCGGCCAATGAGGTCCTGCTGCTGTGGCGGCACCGGTTCATCACCGACAACTGGGGCTGGGAACTGGCGGCGGGCGTCGTCGAGGACGGCGAGGACATTGCCCGCGCGGCGGCCCGCGAAATGGAGGAGGAGACCGGGTGGCGGCCCGGCCCGCTGCGGCATCTGATGTCCGTGGAGCCCTCCAACGGGCTCACCGACGCCCGGCACCACATCTACTGGACGGACGAGGCCGAGCACATCGGTGACCCCGAGGACGACTTCGAGTCGGACCGCCGCGCTTGGGTGCCGCTCAAGCTGGTACCCGACATGATCGCCCGCGGCGAGGTGCCGGCCGCCAACATGGCGGCCGCCCTGCTGCTCCTGCACCACATCAGGCTCGGCTGAGCCTCGCTCAGCCGCTGAAGCGGACATGGTCCCCCCGCGCTCACCGGCCGACCCCCGCCTGCCAGATGGCGAGCACCAGGGCGGCCAGGCCGGTGAGCGCGGCCAGTGACGGCAACGGCCACCGGCCGTGCTCCAACGCCTTGACCCGCTCGGCCACCTCGGTGATCTCGCGCTCCGTCTGGTCACTGCGCTGAGTGAGCAGGGCGAGGTCCCCGTCGATGCGGACGACGCCGACATCGACCCTGCGCCGGAGCTCCGCGAGCTCACCTGCCTTGGCGGCGTGCTCGGCATGGATGGTCACGGTCCGTACTCCTTCCGGGAAGCCCCCGTCTGCTGGGTAGTGCGACAGGGCGAGTCAATCGCGTGCGGGCCCGGCACGGGAGCGTGTGCGGAGGGTGAGTACGGGTCACCGGCGCACACCCCGTGTGAACTCCGGTTCGGGGCAAGACCATTCGAGCGCGAGTGCACAGCAGGCGGCCGCCTCGGCCGGAGCGCCCTTCCGTTTGCGCCACGTTCGGTATGGCGGGGTCGCGCCCCGGCGCCGCACGCGCCACCTGGGGGTTCACGCGCCGGGCGGGTCACCTGTGCGCCGTTGCACGCGCGGTGGCGGAATCGACGCTCCGGCACACACTCGTAGCGCACAACCCGAAGGGAGATGCATGATGCGCCAGATACCGATACACACCACCGGGCGGTTCAGGTCCGGAGGGACGGCCCGCAGACTCGGCGGCTGGGCAGGCTCCGCCGCCCTGCTGGCCACGGCGCTGGCCACCGGGCCCGCCGCGGTCCCGGCACACGCGGCCACCGGCGACCTGACCTGCTCGGTGGATTTCCAGTTCACCTTCAGCCCGGCGCTCAAGCCCGGCGGAACACCGAACGTCAGCGTCACCGGCACGCTGAGCGGCTGCACTTCGGCCGACGGCAAGTACCCCAACCTGAAATCCGGCACGGCGCAGGCGACCGGCACGGCCAGCTCCAACGCCAGTGGCCCGGGGCCGTGCGGGGTGCTGTTCACCGCACAGGGCACCGGCACGATCACCTGGTCTCCCGCCAACACCCAGAGCGGGCTCTCGTTCACGGTGAACACCGACCCGGCCAAGGGGACCGTCACCTTCAAGTGCAACATCACCAGCGGTGCGCTGAACGGTGACTCGGATGTTGTGGCCCCCGCCATCAAGGGCGCGGACTGCACCTCCGACGGGATGAAGACCCTGAGCGCCCACGCGGTGGTGAACATCGGCTGACCACCGCGCCCGGACCGCCCCCACCCCAGGCGGTCCGGGTGCGCCCGGGTCACCGCTCGGGCAGCGGACGCTCCTCCACCACCCGCTTCATCACAATCGTGGAATCCAGCCGCTGCACCCCCGGCAACGTGGCCAACTGCTCGTCGTACAGCCGCTGGAAGGCATTCAGGTCGGAGGTCACGATGCGCAACAGATAATCGGGATCGCCGAAGAGCCGCTCGGCCCGCAGCACCTGCGGAATGGCCGCCACCGCCCGTTCGAAATCGGCAACGGTGCCGCGATCCTCCTGACGCATGGTGATGGACACCAGCGCCTCGAAATTCAAGCCGACGGCGCTCGCGTCCACCATCGCGCGGTAGCCGCGTATCGCCCCGCTGCGCTCCAGCTCGCGCAGCCGCCGATGGCACGGCGACACACTCAGCCGCACCCGCGCCGCCAACTCGGTGACGGTGAGACGGCCGTCGCGCTGCAGCTCGGCAAGGATTTTCCGGTCGACGTTGTCCATGGCGAAGATTCTGCCCTGATTATCTGGATGCCGGGGAAAAGTTGGGAACACCTTCCGAGGCAATCCCCATAACCTTCCTTCCCTGAAAGGAAATTGGGAAGAAAGGGCTCCCTCATGGCCGTCGGCTCCATGGCCGCTTTTCTCACCGTATCCGTGCTGTTGATCCTCGTCCCCGGCGCGGACTGGGCCTATACGATCAGCGCCGGACTGCGGGACCGCTCCGTCATACCGGCCGTCGGCGGCCTCATGCTCGGCTATGCGGCTCTCACGGCGGTGGTCGTGGCGGGAGTGGCGGCCATTGTGGCCGCCACCCCCAGTCTGCTGACGGCGCTGACCGTGTTCGGCGCCGCCTATCTGGTCCGGCTCGGTGTCCTCACCCTGGCCAGGCCCGCCGTTCCGGGCGCCTCCGCCACGGCCGCCACAACGGCCCCCTCGCCTCTGCGGGTACTCCTCCAGGGCGTGGGCACCAGCGGCCTGAACCCCAAGGGCCTGCTGCTGTATCTCTCCCTGCTGCCGCAGTTCGTCGACCGGCGCGGCAGTTGGCCCGTCGCCGCCCAGACCGGCACGCTGGGCCTGCTGCACATGGTCGCCTGCGGCTTCATCTACCTGGGCGTCGGCACCCTGGCCCGTACGGTGCTACGGGCGCGGCCCACGGTGGCGCTCCTCGTCACGCGGGTGTCCGGGGCCGCGATGATCGTGATCGGCGGACTGCTGCTGGTGGAGCGGCTGGCGGGTAGCTGACCGGGAGTTGACATAGAGCGAACTCCAACTCCTACAGTGCGCCCCATGACTGAATCACCTGTCACTCTGATCACAGGCGGCTCCACCGGCATTGGAGCGGCGGCGGCCCGCCGGTTGCTCGAGGACGGGCACCGTGTCACCGTCACGGGACGCGACCAGGGACGCCTCGACCGGTTCGCCGAGACGCTGGACCATCCGGCCGGGCTGCGTACTCTCGCCGGAGACGCAGCCGACTACGAAGCGGTCGAAGCGGCCGTCGAGTTCACCGTCAAGGAGTTCGGCCGGCTGGACACGGTCGTCGCCAACGCGGGCTTCGCCACCCACGACAGCGTGGCCGACGGGGATCCGGCCGGCTGGCGGGAGATGGTCCTGACCAATGTGCTGGGTCCCACCCTGCTCATCAGGGCCGCCCTGCCCGCGCTGAAGGAATCGCGGGGACGAATCGTCCTGGTGGGGAGCGTCGCGGGCTTCATCAACTCGCCGGGCAATGTCTATGGGATGACCAAGTGGGCGGTGACGGGGCTCGCCGAGAACACCCGACGCCTGGTGACCGCCGATGGAATCGGCGTGACACTGATCGCCCCGGGGCGGGTGGAGACCCCCTTCTGGGACGCGATCGGCGGCGTTCCGGACGGGGGGATGCTGACCGCCGACCAGATCGCGGACTCGATCGCCTGGGCCGTCACCCAGCCGAGCGGCGTCGACGTCAATACGCTGATCATCCGGCCGATCGGTCAGCCCGTGTAGACGCGGACCGGCCGACGGGCAATGTGCGGCCCTATTCCGGGCGTTGAGTGTTTGTGCCCAGCAAGGGGAGTGCCGGGCTTGGGACCCGGAGCCCTGTCGGCAGGCACAACTCAGCTTATGCGGGCTGCGAGTAGGTGAAGCCGAGAGACTGCAATCCCTCGGCGCGGCATAGCCGGTCCGAGGCGCCTCCGACCTCGGTCTGAAGGAGTTGGTAGGCGGCACCGTGTGACTGTCCCCAGTGCATTGCGGCGCGCCACAGAAGGCGCCCGAGGCCCTGTCCGCGATGGTCGACTCGTACGCCGAAATACTGCGGCATGAGTTGCTGGACGCCGATGGCATCCGGGCGGATTTCCATGGGGCCGATCGCGCCGGCCACTTTGCCGATCGCGGAGGCGACGAGGACGGGGCCAACCGCTCCGGCTTGCATCCGACCGTAGAGGAAGGCGAAGCCGTCCGCAGCCATCTCTTCTGCGAAGTCCGCGAAGGTGCGTTGCACCGATGCGGGCCATTCCGTGAAGCTGCGGACTGGACCGGCTGGCGGTGGGCAGGGCTGGGCTCTGAAGTCCTTGAGCTGGATACGGGTGCCCCGTCCCCAAGGAGACTCGGGACCGAGGAATCGGACGATCCGGGCCTTCGCGGCTCCGTTCACGGCGCACAGTTTCTGTGCGAGCTCGGACGCCACGAGGAGAGTGCCCGGCTGGACGCCATAGACGTGCACCTTGACCGTGCCGGAGCCGCGGCGCGAGAGCGTCGGGATCAGGGTCTCTCCCGGCTTGTGGATCACGTCTTCGACAAGAACGGTCTCGTCCTTCGCGTCGGACCAGCGAAGGTCTTTGTCGTACCGCAGAAACCGGTCCGTGGACGCGGCAATCAGGGTGTCCGTGAAGAGATCCTCGGTGAGCACGGAGGGGTGAACGGGGCCGATAGTAGGCACGAAGGGGACCGTCACCACTGGGCGAAGCCAGTCCCAACGGAAACGCATGTCGGCACCCTACCCGGGTTCACCACATGACTCAGGCCTCAGCGCAAAATGCGCCAGGGCCTGAGCGTTTGTGTCCGGTCAGCGGCTAGTGAGGGTTGTCGTCACTTCCGCTGCACGAGCACTCAACCCGTTCCAACAGGTCGTCCAGATCGGCTACTTGGACCACCTGTTGCGTCGCCACGATCGCCCCTTGGCCGGGCGGCCGGGTCTTTGCGATGCTGACGGATACGGCGCTCATGTATTCACCATCTCCTTCTTCGGCTGTCCGTGCTGGCAGTAGTTCGCCAGCGGAGCCTTCGCCTCCTGGAACTGCTTGGCCAGCGGCCGGCACACCAAGCACGAGCCGGACAGCTTGCACCCTGCGCAGCCCCCGGTGCGAAGCATCAACTTGTCGGCAACCCCGGGGAGCCGCCGCAACCCCTCGATTCCTTCGGCCATGAGGTCGATCTGATCGTCCCGTCCGACCTTGCAGATGCTGACCTTGGCGTGAGGGTCGGCGTGGAAGAACGTGTGGCCCGCGTTGCAGCCCTGGAACGGAGTCCGCTCGCGAAGGTGCTTGCTCGACTGCGCCAGGAGCGATTCGGGCCCACCGTAGATCGTCGGGGTCATGTTCGTGTAGACGTGGTGCTTCAGGCCCCACGCCTCTGCCATCGCCACCATGGAGTCGACCTCACGGGCACTGTCCTCGGTCACAATGAGGTTGAGCCGCACAGGCAGATTCGCTTCGCGGGCGGCGTCGACGCCCCGCTTGAAGGACTTCCACGATCCCCGACGCTGGGTGAGTCCGTCGAAGCTCTCCTCGCTGGCGCCGTAGACGCTCACGACGAGTCGGTACGCGGGGCACTCCTCGAACATCGCGAGGAGAGACTTCTCCCAGAGGCGCGAGGCGTTGGTGGAGATCGTCAGCATCATCCCCAGCGAGTACGCGTACCGGTACGCGTCCTTGAAGTGCTTGTCGATCGTCGGCTCGCCACCCGTGATCTGGAGCCACAGCACGCCCGCGTCCCGCATGATCTCCAGAAGCCGGACTTTCTCGTTCCACGCCAGGCCGGAGAACTCCTTGAGGCCGAGGTAGCAGTGCTTGCAGGCGAAGTTGCAGCCTAAGTTGATCTCCCAGCTCGCGCGGCTGTAGCCGTAATCAGACGGCACGCGCACAAGGAGAGCGTCCTTGGCCTGCCGGTTGCTGAGGTCGAGGCCCCAGTTCACCCGAACCGTCTCGGCGAACCAGCCCGGGACCGTGGCCTCCGAGCCAGCCGCGGAACGCAGCTCCTGGTAGTTCCCCTCGGGCAGTCGCACGCCGGACTGGCTCCCGGGCCGCACAGCCAGGTAGCCATCGAGGAACGGGCTCACGATGAGATCGTGCATCCTTCACCTCTCTCGGGTGTTCAAGGGTTCCGTGATCAACCCGGTCACGGGGTCCAGGGCTTGGCCGGGCAGAGACATGGCGCCTGTGCAGCTGACCGTGGGGCCACCGGGCGGGGGACGCTCCGCGACCTCCAGAGCCGCACTCCCAAGGGCGCGGTACGACAGGAAGAACCGTGCACCGCAACAACACATGGTGATCCCCTCCGCGGTCACGCACTGCTCCGGCGGATGACGGCAACGGCTGACGGGCCCCAATGCACTCATGGTTTTGAAGTCACGCTGACGTCGGACCGTTGAAGCCGTAGCCGGTACAAGGTGGCGAACTTGCGCGTCACAGCAGCAAGCCCCTTTCTCCGCTCCCAGAGGTGATACGGCGTCGCCAACGGGTCAGGTCGGCCAGTGAGCTCCAAGAGCTTGTACGCCTCACGGAACATCTGTAGACAGCTGGGCGCCTGCTCGTCGCTGGTCTCGACCTCACCCAAGATGGCCTGGAGGTCCGCGCGGAGCTCATCGATTGCCTGCAGGCTGGCTTCGGGGGGTGGCACGCAGAGAGTCAGGGAGAGCGCGCGGTTGACGTGGCTATCAATCCTTTCCAAGTCGATCCGCAACTCGTCCACACCTGTGACTCCAGGTCCCTGGCCAGCAGACTGGGGTAATCCCCGCTTGTCGGCCTGCCCTTGCGTACCTGTTCTGTCGTGCACGGCTGCCCTCCCTGCCTGACGGTGGCGTACATGAAGGAAACTCCTTGTGCTCAAGATCAGTTGACACAAAGGTGACACAGCGCCGGTTCGGGCAGACTCCAGTCACAGGGTGGCTCAATCGGAGTGGAAGAGTGGTTGCATGGAGAGCGCATCGAAGGAACGCACCCCTGCCGCTGGCGAGAACATCCAGGTCCTACGCAAGGCCAGGGGGATCAGTCAGACGAAGCTTGCCCGCGATGCCGTCATCTCGGTATCGCTGTTGAGGAAGGTTGAAGCGGGTACCCGCGCCGCTACGCCATCTACAGTTGCCGCAATTGCTAAAGCACTGCATGTGACCACGGCGAGGATCAACGGCCAACCCTTCCTGGAGCCGTCCGAGCAGAGTGATCTCCTCGACGACCTCCGCGGAGCGCTGCGCCGATATACCATTCCCCGGGAGGATGCGCCTGATCCGACCCAGCTCGAAACGGACATCAAGAAGGCCATGCTGTTGCGCGCTGGCAGTGAGTACCTCGAACTGCTACGGATGCTCCCCGCGCTGCTCGGGCAGGCAACTTCTACCGCTCTGAGCAGTCCCGGTGAGGCGGGCGCGTGGTCCCGCTTGGCCGATGTCTACGGCTGCGCGTACACCATCGCGCATAGGCTGATGCAGCCCGATCTTGCCGATATGGTCGTTGCCCGGCAGACCTGGGCTGCGCAGCAGACATGGAACCCCGAGTCGGAGGCCATCGCCGCATGGACAGAGGCGGGCACGTACCAGAGCGCCGGCCACTATCTTGACGGCCTGACCATCATCGACCGCGCTATCACCAAGTACGAACGAAGTGCCCGCCTCGGTGACGGCGGGCCCGGCTCGGTCCTGGCCTTGGGATCGCTGCATCTGCGAGGGGTCGTCCTGGCGTCACGAGCCAGGGACGAGGCCGCCACGACGGCACACACTGCCAAGGCACGGGAGCTGGCCGCCCGCGTGCCGGCCGGAGACGGTGACCTGATCGCCCACAACTTGACCTTCGGCCGCGGGAATCTCGCGTTGTACGAGGTAGGGGCCAACATCGAGCTAGATGAACCGGGTTTGGCGTCCGAAATGGCGCAGCCCCTCATCGAGACCCCGCCGAAGGGTCTCCGGCCCTCGCGAGTGAGCCGACTGTGCATCGACACTGCCCGTGCCCGCCTGGCGATCAACGACCTTGAAGGCGCCGAGAATGCGCTGCGGAGGTCATTCGACATCGCACCGCAGATGACCGAGATACACCCCATGGCCCGTGAGGTTCTGCGAGTGCTTGTCATCATGCACCAGCGCAGCAAGCCCGGACTGATGGCCCTGGCCAAGCGGTCGGGGTTAACCCCGGAGCTGTAGCCGCTAGAAATAGATGTAGAGCAGTTGATTGCTGCATCACAACAGTAGCCACGCAGACTCCGAATAGCTGGAGTAAATCCGGGCCGACTACCACAGGCGGCCCGGACTTGACGGCTGAGCGTCAGCTCTTCTGGCGGGTTCCATCGCTATGGCACAGGTCTGCGAGACTCACGATCGAGTGAACTAGCCTTCTTTTACGGTGACTTCGATATATCACACGGTACGTTCGACGAAATTCGTCGATTCGTACCGAAACGAAGCGACCCCCAGCGCCGGCCTGCAACCCAGCGAAGGGGGTCTGACACCACCAGGAGAGAAGAGCTCCCGCGATGCTGCGTCACGTTATCCCACCCACCAGCCGTTTCACGCAAGTACCGAATGAGATCATCCGGCACCCCCGCCTCGGCTCGGATGCCGTGCGCCTGCTGCTCTGGCTGCTGTCCCTGCCGGACGGCACGGACCTCTCCCTCTCGGCGGCCGCGGAGCGGGCCGGGATGAAGCATGCCGCATTCCAGCGCGCCAAGCGGGAGTTGACGGCCGAGGGATTCGCGCACGAGTGGCGCCGCCAGGGGCCGCGCGGCCAGTGGACGACCACCCAGCTGATCTCGAACGTACCCCTGGAACCCGCGGAGGCTGCGGCGATCCGCGACGGATTCAAGCCCACTCCGCCGACTGCCGTGAAACCGGCGGTCGGTGAACCGAGGGGCCGGTCGGTCGGCCGTCACCAAGACAACACTGAGGAGAAAATTGACCTCCCGCCCTCCCGGCCCTCCCAACCGGCGCCCGCGCCCCATCCGTTGGCCGAGCGAGGGGCTCTGGCCCTGGCCGCCGTCACCCACGCCGAGCGGCAACTGCGGCTGACCGGGCGCGAGGTGCAGGACCTCGCGCCGCTCGCGGGTGAATGGCTGCTGCGCGGCGCCTCGGTACGCGACCTGCGTGATGCGCTGACGCTCGGGCTGCCGCAGCCCGTCCACTCGGCGGCCGGGCTCATCCGCGACCGGCTCACCCGGAAGATGCCCGAAGTCCCCACGGTCCAGCAGCAGATCGCCGCCACGCCGCCGCCCCTCCCGCAACCACTGCGCTCGTGCGCGGGCGGCTGTGGCCGGATGATCCGTCCGGTCGCGGACGAAACCCGCTGTCGTGACTGCCGCTCGGCGGAAGCCGAGGCGGCGTACGACACCCCCGTCGGTGCGGTCGACGCCGCCAGGCGCGGAGCGTCCGCGGTACGGGCCGCGCTGCGGGGAGTCGGAGACCATCTCCAAATCTGAGATGAAGGCGCTCTGCGGCCGCCGGTCACCGTGCGGTGTCGAGAACGAGGGACGCGATGGCCAGTGCGAAGTAGGCACCGGGAAAGGCGAGGTTGTAGAGCACGCGGGCGCGGAAGTGGGCGATGATGGCGCCGGCGTAGAACAGCACAAGCCCGATCGCGGCGGCGATGCCGATGTACCGAACGCCCAGCAGCCCGAGGAGGAGCCCGCCCGCTCCGGCGATCTTCAGCGTGGCAAGCGACGGGAGCCAGGACTGGCGAAGGCGCACTTCGGTCATATTGGCGAGGACGAACTTGGCCCTCGCGTAGTCGGCGATGGCCATCCCGGCATTGATCGCGATCGTGATGACGGTGACGACTGCGTAAGCGGTGAACATGCGGTCAAGCCTCATCGGGCCCCGGTCCGGCGTCCAATACCCGCATCCATAACCTGTTGGCATGGATCTCGACACCCGGCTGTTGCGCTACTTCGTCGCCGTGGCGGAGGAGGGGAGCCTCACCCGCGCCGCGGAGCGGCTGTTCGTTTCCCAGCCCGCGCTGACCAAACAGATCAGGCAGCTGGAGAACCGGCTTGGCGTGCAGCTGTTCACGCGATCCCGGGCCGGTATGGTGCTCACCGAACCGGGCCGGACGCTGGCGGAGCGGGTGCCCGGCCTGCTGGCCGACTGGGATCGGGTGCTGCGGGACACCAAGAGCGCGGCCGGCCGGGCGGCCCGGGTGCTGCGCGTCGGCTTTGTGGCCAGCGGCGCCAATGAGGCCACCCAGCACCTGATCGCGGCCTTCGCCCGCCGTCGGCCGGGATGGCGGGCCGAGATGCGGCAGGCCGCCTGGTCGGACCCGACCGCCGGGCTCGCCGCCGGAGACGTCGATGTCGCCCTGCTGCGGCTGCCCTTCCCCGGCCAGGACGCCCTGCGGGTGGAGGAGCTGTTCACCGAGGCCCGCTGGGTCGCGCTGCCCGCGGCGCACCCGTTCGCCATCCGTGACCTGATCCCCTTCCGGGATCTGTGGGATGAGCCGTTCGTCGCTGCCCCGCCCGAATCGGGCGGGTGGCGGGAGTACTGGCTGGCCGCGGACGAGCGGGACGGCCACCCGGTCCGGATCGGAGCCGTCACCGACCAACCCGATGAGTGGCTCAGTGCGATCGCCAATGGATACGGCATCGCCCTGACCCCCGAATCCTCCGCCCGCTTCTATGCGCGCCCCGGCGTCGTCTACCGGCCGGTCAGCGGCGTCAGCCCCAGCAGGGCCGGTGTCGCCTGGGCACCCGTCGACGACACCAACCCGGTCGTCCAGGACTTCGTCCGCTGCTGCCTGGACAGCAGGCCGTCTGGACAACGCAGTTGAGGACGTTACTTTCCAAACTGGAAACTGCATGCCATCCTGGCAAGGAAGTGAGTCTGGCGGGAGCGACAAGGGGGGGTTTGTCATGGCGGAACATGCCGATGCCATCGCGTCGTTGGACGGTGTCGCGCGGATCGAAGGGGCCGTACGGGCGCGGAGCGGCTGGTATGCCGGTTATCTATGGGTGTTCGCCGCCTGGCAGCTGATAGTGGTGCCGGTGGTCGTCCTCTGGCCCGGCCCGGCTTCGGCGATCGGCATCTGCTTGGCGAACGCCGTGCTGGTCACGGGGCTGTCCATGCAGGTGCTGCGGCAGCCCGTGGTCCCGCGGGGCTTCGGCGGCAGACACCTGAGAGTGATCGGGACTTGGAGCGCCCTCTATGCCCTGACGGTCGCGCTGTCCAGGGTCTTCGAGGGCAGCGTTCCGTTCGCGGCCATCGCCGCACTGGGATGTGCCCTGCCACTGGCCGTGGGTGCCTGGCGGGTGCAGCGGAGGCGCTCGGCATGACGCGCGCCGGAGCCCATCCGCGCCATGAGCTGGCGCCGCTTCTCACCTCGCCGGTGCGGCTGTCGATCGTGGCGGCTCTCGCCGCCGTGGACAAGGCGGAGTTCGCCTTTGTGCGCGACCTGGTGGAGGTCAGCGACTCCGTTCTGTCGAAACAGGTGTCGGCGCTGGAGGAAGCGGGCTGGGTCGCCGTCGAGAAGGCGCAGGCCGGGCGGCGATACCGGACGTGGCTGCGGCTGACCGAGGATGGACTGGCGGTCTATCGGCGGCACTTGGCCGCGCTCAGGGCGATCGCGGGTCCGCTGCGCTGAGCGGGCCTGGGGGTGGTTGTGTGTGGAATGCGCGGGCCCGGCCCGGATCGAACGATCCTGGGCCGGGCCGCAGTTCGCCTGCTCGCCTGCCGATCAGCTCGACATGCCGGCGAACATGCCGGGCTCGTACGAACCCCCCGGGTTGTGCACGATCACGTTCATCCGGGTGGCCGCGTTGATCAGGGCGACCAGGCAGACCAACGCGCCGACCTGGTCGTCGTCGTAGTGCTTGCGCACCTCGGCCCAGGTCTCGTCGGACACGCCGTGGTGGTCGAGCCGGGTGCCCTCCTCGGCGAGCGCCAGCGCGGCCCGCTCGGCCTCGGTGAACACGGTGCTGTGGCGCCAGGCGGCTACCAGGTTGAGCCGCAGCGCGGTCTCACCGGCGGCCGCGGCCTCCTTGGTGTGGACGTCGACACAGAAACCGCAGCCGTTGATCTGGCCGACCCGCAGCTCCACCAGTTCCCGCAGGGTCTTCGGCAGCGTCGACTGCTCCAGGGGCAACGAGGCGTTGTAGAACCGCTTGGCGACCTTCGCGGCGGTCGGGCTGGTGAACAGGTTGAAACGGGGTTCCATGACGTGGTCCTCACTCAGGGTGTTGCGTGCTGCTGTACTGAACGAACACAAGATGCCGACGACCCGATCCCTGTGACGCCGCGCTGATGTGACCTGCGCCACCGGTCGCGGGTGTCACAAAGCGGTCGGGACCGGCGTCTTGTGTGTGGCGCAATCGAGAGCGAACGGGCAGGAACAGGACATGGACGAGCGAACAGGGAACACACCCGAGCCGGTTGCTCGTGTCCGCCGCATGGACCGCGTCACCGAGGCGTTCGTCGCCCACCGCAACCTGCTCTTCACCGTTGCCTACGAGATGCTCGGCTCGGCCGCCGATGCCGAGGACGTCCTCCAGGAGACCTGGCTGCGGTGGGTGGGCGTCGATCTCGACACCGTGCGGGATCAGCGTGCGTACCTGGTACGGATCACCACCCGCCAGGCGCTGAGCCAGCTGCGCACGCTCGGCCGGCGCAAGGAGTCCTACGTCGGCCCCTGGTTGCCCGAGCCGCTGCTGACCACGCCCGACGTGGCCGAGGATGTGGAGCTGGCCGACAGCGTCTCGATGGCGATGCTGCTGGTGCTGGAGACTCTCACCCCGACCGAACGGGCGGTGTTCGTGCTGCGCGAGGTGTTCGGTCTGGAGTACGACGAGATCGCCGAAGCCGTCGACAAGAGCCCGGCCGCGGTCCGCCAGATCGCCCACCGGGCACGGGCGCATGTCGCCGCGCGCCGACCGCGCGGGGTCGTTTCCGCCGCCGAAACCCGCCACGCGGTCGAGGCGTTCCAGCGGGCGATCGAAACGGGCGACCTGCAACGCCTACTGGACATCCTCGCGCCGGACATCGTCCTCCTGACCGACGGTGGCGGAGTCGTGCAGGCCGCGCTGGTACCCATCGTGGGGGCCGGCCCGGTGGCCGACGTGCTGGGCAGGATCGACGCCGCGGCATCGCTGCAGCCGACACAGGTCAATGGCTATCCGGCGCTGATTCTCCGGCGCAGCGGCGAGATCGACACCGTCCTGGCGGTGCACATCGACGACGGCCTCATCACCGGGCTCTACGCCGTGCGCAACCCCGAGAAGCTGTCGCATCTGGAGCGGGAGACCGCCCTGCGCCGCTGAGTCCGAGCCCCGGACGAGATCGGCGATCTGCTGCCTCGGCGCCCGGACGGACGTGAACGCCCGGCAGCGCGGTTGACGGTGCGGGCTCGAAATTGGCCACGCGAACGGCTACCGTGTGAACAGCGTCGTGATCGGGCTGACACGCCAGCCAGGCGTGAAGATGACGACGCAAGAAGACCCCCGTCACGGAGGCAATTCCGCGACGAGGGCCCTACCGAAGGGCTTAAGACCGTCGGCTCCTAATGGTTCTAGGAGCCGCCGGTCAACCCTTGAACCACCCCTTCACCTTCTGCGTGAAACGCTTCCAGATCGACAGGCGGATCTTTCGGTGACGCCCCACGGCGCCCCCCTTCATACGTCGCGGCCATAGCCGGTGACCGCTCCGGAAGAAGCCCAGGTTCGGACTCCCTCGCCGAGAGCCCGACAGCGTCGGCTCTTCTTGAAGGGGGGCGCGCTCGGCGCGCCGTGACAGACTCTACCGCACCCAACTCCGCTGCGAATGCGGTCGGTTACTCCCAGCTGCCTGCGCTTGTCTGCGTTGCCTGCCAAAACGATACGCCCTCGCCCCCGGCGTGCATCCGGGGGCGAGGGCGTGAAGAGTGCGCGGCCGGGCTCAGGCGTACGAGTAGAACCCGGCGCCCGACTTGCGTCCGAGGCGCCCCGCGTCGACCATGCGCTGCAGCAACGGCGGGGCGGCGTACAGCGGTTCCTTGTACTCGGCGTACATGCTGTCCGCCACCGAGGCCACGGTGTCCAGGCCGATGAGGTCGGAGAGCTTGAGCGGGCCCATGGGGTGGGCGCAGCCGAGTTCCATGCCGTTGTCGATGTCCTCGCGGCTGGCGATGCCGGACTCGAACATGCGGATGGCGGACAGCAGATAGGGGATCAGCAGGGCGTTGACGACAAAGCCGGAGCGGTCCTGGGCGCGGATGCCGTGCTTGCCCAGGACGTCGGCGACGAGCGCGTCGGAGCGCTTGATGGTCTCTTCGCTCGTGGTGAGGGCCGGGATCAGCTCGACGAGCTGCTGTACCGGCGCCGGGTTGAAGAAGTGGATGCCGATGACCTGGTCGGGGCGTGAGGTGGCCACGGCCAGCTTGACCAGGGGGATGGAGGAGGTGTTGGACGCGAGGATGGCGTCGGGGCGGGTGACGACCTGATCGAGCACCCGGAAGATCTCCGTCTTCACCTGCTCGTTCTCGACGACGGCCTCGATGACCAGGTCGCGGTCGGCGAACTCGCCCAGGTCCGTGGTGAAGCCGATCCGCGCCAGGGTCGCGTCCCGCTCCTCCTCGGTGATCTTGCCGCGTTCGGCGGCCTTGCCCAGGGAGTTGGTGAGCCGGGTGCGGCCCAGCTCCAGGGCCTCGCCGGTGGTCTCGGCGACCCGGACGTCCAGGCCGGCCCTGGCACATACCTCCGCGATGCCCGCGCCCATCTGGCCACAGCCGACCACTCCGACGCGTTCGATGTCGCTCACAACGTGCCTTTCGCTGATCTTCGTCGACCGGCGGGCGCCGGGGGCTGCCCGCCTCGGTGGAAACGGTACTCCGCGACATCCGGTGCCGACGGGGCCGGGGAGGGCATGCTGAGCGCATCCGGTGTGATGCATCCAACAAGGAGTGAGCGGCATATGGGACGTATGACACGTAGAGGGTTCGCGGTGGCCGCCGCGGGGGCGATGACGGCGATGACGCTGGAGGGAACGGCGGCTCAGGCGGACGCCACCGGGGGCCGGAAGACGGAATTCCGGGGCATGTGGACGGCGACCGTGGCCAATGTCGACTGGCCGTCCAAGCCCGGTCTCGCCCCGGACCGGCAGAAGTCCGAACTGCTGGCCCTGTATGACGCCGCCCTGGCGCGGCGGCTGAATGTCATCCTCCTCCAGATCCGCCCCACCGCCGACGCGTTCTGGCCGTCCCGCCATGAACCCTGGTCGGAGTATCTGACCGGCACCCAGGGCAAGGACCCGGGCTGGGACCCGCTGGGCTTCGCGGTGCGCGAGGCCCACCGGCGCGGCCTGGAACTGCACGGCTGGTTCAACCCCTACCGGGTCGCCAGACACACCGACCTCAACCGGCTCGTCCCGTACCACCCGGCCCGGGTGCACCCCAACTGGGCTCGGGCGTACGGCGGGCAGCTCTACTACAACCCCGGTCTCCCCGAGGTACGGCGGTTCGTACGGGACGCGATGCTGGACGCGGTCTGGCGCTATGACCTGGACGGCGTGCACTTTGACGACTACTTCTACCCCTACCCGGTGGCCGGGCAGGAGTTTGACGACGCCGCCGCCTACCGACGCCATGGCAAGGGCTTCCCCGACCGGGCGTCCTGGCGGCGCGACAACATCGACCGTCTGGTACGGGAGATGGCGGAGCGCATCAAGAGGCGCAAGCCCCATGTGCAGTTCGGCATCAGCCCGTTCGCGGTCTGGCGCAACCGGACGACGGACCCGCGCGGCTCGGACACCCGGGCCGGTGTGCAGACCTATGACGACCTCCATGCCGACACCCGCGGCTGGGTCCGCAAGGGGTGGATCGACTATGTCGTCCCGCAGATCTACTGGCACCTGGGCAACCCCGCGGCCGACTACGCCAAGCTGCTGCCCTGGTGGGCGCGGACCGTGAGCGGTACGCGCGTGCGCCTCTACATCGGCGAGGCCCTCTACCGCCAGGGCGACCCCGCTCAGCCCGCGCCCTGGCAGGATCCGGCCGAGCTCTCCCGGCACCTCACCCTCTGCCATCGCTACCACGAGGTGCGCGGCAACGCCTACTTCTCCGCCAAGCAGGTGGTGAGCGACCCGATCGGGGCGATGGCGCGCGTGGTCAGGGATCACTACCCGCACCGCGCGCGCCCGCCGCACTGAGCCGGTGCTACACCTGGTCGGCGCCCTTGCGGTGGTCGACGACCGAGTCGGGTCCCGGCGACATGATGGTCTCGTGCCCGTTCTCGGCGCGGACGCGGTACGGCGGCGTGCCGTTGGGGCCCAGCACCTCCACGATCTCCACGACATGGTCCTGCTTCCCGACCACCCTGCCGTGCACGATCAACCGGTCGCCCTTGCTCGCATGCATCGACGGAGCCCCTTTCGTTCGCGTTGCGTTCGAGGCTGGACATGTGCTGTGTGGATGCCTCAAGTCTAGGGTTCGGGAACCGATCCGGCCCGGGCTACGGCCAAACGGGCGCACTCGCTCAGGACCGCTGGGTCACCGCGATGCACACCAGTACGGCGACGGCGGCCACCGGCGCGGCGGGCGTCAGGTGCTCGCCGAGCAGGGCCACCGACCAGACCAGGGTGAGCAGCGGCTGGGCGAGTTGAAGCTGGCTGGCCCGGGCCACCCCGATCACACCCATGCCCCGGTACCACACCCAAAGGCTCACAAACGTCGAAATCGCCAGCCACGCAAGCCCGGTGACCGCCTTGCCGCCGAGCTGGACCGGCTCGGCCCACAGGGCCACGGCCGCCCCGGCCGCCGCCGGCGGCAGGGACAGGACGAGAGCCCAGCCGATGACCTGCCATCCCGGCAGCTCGCGCGCCAGCCTGCCGCCCTCGCCGTAACCGGCCGCGCACACCAGCAGGGCGAGGAACAGATACAGGTCACCGGTCGTCGGCCTGCCGCCGCTCTGCTGCACGGCGAACGCGATCACCACGGCGGCCCCGGTCAGCGCCGCCGCCCAGAACGTCCGGGAGTGCCGGGCCCCGGTGCGCCAGGACGAGTACGCGGCGGTGGTCACCGGCAGCAGCCCGACGACCACGGCCGCGTGCGAGGTCGACGAGGTCTGCAGAGCGAGCGTGGTGAGCAGCGGAAAGCCGAAGACGCAGCCGATGGACACCGCCAGCAGCCCACCCCAGTGCCGACGCGCGGGCAGCACCACCCGCCGGGCGAGCAGACAGCCGCCCGCGATCAGTGCCGCCAGCGCGGTCCGGAGGGCGACCACCGACCAGGGGCCGAGCCCGTCCAGGGCCCAGGCGGTCGCCGGGAACGTCAGCGAGAACATCAGCACACCGAGTCCGGCGAGCAGCGTGCCCCTGCCCACTGCTATCGAAGGAGTACGAGTAGCGCTATCTTGTGCTGTCATGCATGAGCGTAACAGCGTTGCTGAACTGGCAAGTGTGTTGAAGGGGGAGCTCAACCGCTACTCTCCGGGCGAGAAGCTGCCATCCAGCCGGGCTCTCGTGGACCGCTTCCGTGTCAGCCCCGTCACCGTCTCCCGGGCCCTGGCCACGCTCGCCGCACAGGGCCTGGTCGTCACCCGGCCCGGTGCCGGAGCCTTCCGCGCCCAGCCGCACGGCGCACGGACCCGGCCGGGCGACACCTCCTGGCAGCAGATCGCGCTCAGCGCGGAGGCAGGCGAAGAGGTCGTGCCCCGGTCGGTGGACGCCCAGGGTGTGCTCGGCACCCTCGCCGAACCACCGGCCGGCGTCATCGAACTCAGCGGCGGCTACCTGCACCCCACCCTCCAGCCCGAGCGCGCCCTCGCCGCCGCCCTCGGCCGCGCCGGCCGCCGCCCCGGCGCCTGGGGACGGCCGCCGATCGAGGGCGTCGGCGAACTACGGGCCTGGTTCGCCCGCGAGATCGGCGGCCCGGCCGCCACGGTCGCCCCCTCCGACGTCCTCATCACCGCAGGCGGCCAGAGCGCGCTCAGCACCGCACTGCGCGCCCTCGCCACACCCGGCGCGCCGGTACTCGTCGAATCTCCCACCTACCCCGGCATGCTCGCCGCCGCCCGGGCCTCCGGGCTGCGGCCGGTGCCCGTACCGGTGGACGCCCGCGGCGTACGGACCGACCTGCTCGCCGAGGCCTTCCGGGCCAGCCGCGCCCGGGTCTTCGTCTGCCAGCCGATCCACCAGAACCCCACCGGGGCGGTCCTGGATGGCGAGCGGCGGCGCGAGGTCCTGCGCATCGCCCGGGACGCCGGAGCGTTCGTCGTCGAGGACGACTTCGCACGCCGCCTCGCCCACGAGGACGCTCCGCCGCTGCCGCCCACGCTGGCCGCCGACGACCCGGACGGCATCGTCGTCCATGTCTGCTCGCTGACCAAGTTCACCTCGCCCAGCCTGCGGGTGGGCGCGCTCGCCGCCCGGGGCCCGGTCCTCGACCGGCTGCGCGCCATCCAGGTCGTGGACAGCTTCTTTGTGCCCCGTCCGATACAGGAGGCCGCGCTGGAACTCGTCGGCTCGCCCGCCTGGGCCCGCCACCGGCGCACGGTCGCCGCCGAGCTGCGCACCCGGCGGGAGGCGCTGCTCACCGCGCTGCGCACCGAACTGCCGCTGTTCACCGTGGAGGCCGCGCCGTCCGGCGGCTTCCATGTGTGGCTGCGCCTGCCGGACGGCAGCGACGAGGGCGCCCTGTGCGCCGCCGCGCTCCGCGCCGGTGTCGCCGTCGCGCCCGGCCGCCCGTCCTACGCGGCCGAGCCGCCGGCCGGGCAGCTGCGGCTGAGCTTCGCGGCGGCCGCGGGCGTGGCCGAACTCGGCGAGGGGGTCGGGCGGCTGCGGGCGGCCTGGGAGTCCTGACCGCAGACTCCCGTCCCGCCCGCGATGCGTGCCACCGCCGTCCGGTTCAGGACCCTTCCGGCAGGGCCCGGCGCAGCCCCTCGAAGGTGCGGTTCACCAGCGCCCGGTGGTCGTCGGAGACCTGCCCGGCCCGTTCCCCGGCGAGGATCCTGGCGATGGAGGCGGTGCAGATGGCGCGGTAGGCCGCGACGGCGAGCGCGGCGGTCAGCCGGGGCTGCGGGTCCTGGGCATCGGTGCCGGTGGTCTCGGTGATGGCCCGGGCGAGCGCGAACTCCAGCTCCTCCAGACCCTCGCGGGCCCGGGCCCGCAGTGCGGGTGAGTCCCGCACGACGCTCCAGAAGTGCGTAAAGCCGTCCGTCACTCCCACCAAGGGGTGCCCCTGGTCGAAGAGTTCGAGGACCACCCGGTGCAGGGCGGCAAGCGGGGTCTCACCGGCCGGGCGGTCCCGTACGGCGCCCGTGAACAGGACGATGGCCTCGGGGATGCGGTCCAGGAAGAGGTCCTCCTTGCGCGGGAAGTGGTTGAAGACCGTCATCGTGGAGACCTCGGCGGCCTTGGCGATCTCGGCGACCGTCACTTGCTCAAAGCCGTGTCTGATGAACAGCATCGACGCCACATCGGAGATGCGCTGGCGGGTCCGCAGCTTCTTCCGCTGGCGCAGCGGCAGTTCGCGTGCCTCTTGTTCCTCGCTCTGTTCCTCACTCATGTGACTAAGGTTATACCCACCATAAAATTTTAGTCGCTACAGTGAAATCATGAGTCTTCGTGATGAACGCAACGACTATGACGTGGTGGTGGCGGGCGGCGGGCCCGTCGGGCTGCTGCTCGCCTGTGAACTCCGACTGGCCGGGACGGAGGTGCTCGTCCTCGAGCGCCTCACCGAGGTGGATACGACCATCAAGGCGGGGGCCATCAACTCGCCCAGCGCCATGGCCCTTTACCGCCGGGGGATGCTGCCCGCCCTCGAGGAGGTGAACGCACGGGCCATGGGAAACTTCAGCACCTTCCAGCGTCGGCGCCAGGCTGCGGGGGCGCAAGGAGTCAAGCCGGCACCGAAGTTCGCCGGCCACTTCGCGGGCATCATGCTGCGCGGCGACCTCCTGGACGAGTCCGACCCCGGCTTCGCCGACCTGGGCCCCGCGGATGAGGTCGGGCTCATCCCGCAGCAGGACCTCGAGCACCTGCTCGTCGAGCGTGCGGCGCGGCTCGGCGTCGAGCTGCGCCGGGGAGTGGAACTCACCGGCTTCGACGCGGACGACGACGGGGTGACGGTGCACACCGGCACCGGGCCGGTCCGGGCGGGCTGGCTGGTCGGATGTGACGGCGGGCGCAGCACGGTCCGCAAGCTCGCGGGCTTCGCCTTCCCCGGCACCGACGCGGAGATCACCGCATATCAGGCGATGGTCGAGATGGAGGGTTCGCAGCGGCTGGGGGCCGGATGGGTCTGCACGGACAACGGCCAGTACGCCCATGGCCCGATGCCCGGCCGCATCCTGATCGTGGAGTTCGACGGGCCGCCCGCCGACCGTGAAGCCCCCATCACCCTCGAGGAGTTGCAGAAGAGCCTGCGCAAGGTCTCCGGTGTGCAGGACGTCACCCTCACCAAGGTGCACACCGCCACCCGCTTCACCGACAACGCCCGCCAGGCCACCACCTATCGGCAGGGCCGGGTGCTGCTGGCCGGTGACGCGGCCCATGTGCACTCGCCGTTCGGCGGCCAGGGGCTGAACCTCGGCATCGGCGATGCGATGAACCTGGGCTGGAAGCTGGCCGCCACCATCCGGGGGTGGGCGCCCGAGGGGCTGCTGGACACCTACACCACCGAGCGGCACCCCATCGGCGCCTGGGTGCTGGAGTGGACCCGGGCCCAGGTGGCGCTGATGCGCCCGGAGCCACAGGCGCGCGCCCTGCGGGGAGTCGTCTCCGAACTGATGGAGACCGTCACGGGCACGACCTTCTTCGTCAAGAAGATATCCGGCGTCTGGCAGCAGTACGACCTGCCCGGCGGCCACCCCCTGACCGGCCGCAGCGCCCCGGACCTCGAACTCGCCGACGGCACCCGGCTGGGCGACCGGCTGCACGCCGGGCGTGCGGTGCTCTTCGACCTCCGGGACGCGAGCGAGGTGCGGGCGGGTGCCAAGGGTTACGACGGGCGGGTGGACATCCGCACGGTGGCCTGCCCGGCCCGCCCGGAACTGTCGGCGCTGCTGGTCCGGCCGGACGGGGTGACGGCCTGGGCGGCGGATGCCGCCGGCGATGTGGCGGGGCTGGACGAGGCGTTGCTGAGGTGGTTCGGGGCGCCCGCGTAGCACCACAGCTTTTCTTGAACGTTCAGTTAGTTTTAGGGTACGGTGCCGGGCATGGGCAGAAGCAAGGAGTTCGACCCGGAAGCGGCACTGCAGGCAGCCCTCGAGCTGTTCTGGCGCCATGGGTACGAGGCCACCTCGATGCAGGACTTGGTCGAGCACCTCGGCATCAACCGGGGCAGCATCTACGCGACCTACGGCAGCAAGCACGAGCTGTATCTGCGCGCCCTCGACCGGTACTGCGAGCTGCGCGGGAACACCGTGCTGGGGCTGCTCAGCCGGCCCGGCCCCGCGCTGCCCGCGGTGCGTGAACTCCTGGATCTCTTTGCGGCGGAGTCGCAGGACCCGGACCGCAAGGGCTGCCTGGTGACCAATGCCGCCGTGGAGCGGCTGCCCGGTGACACCAAGACGGAGCGGCGGGTCGAGGCGGGCATCGGCGAGCTGGAATCGGCCATCACCGGCGCACTGATGCGGGCCCGGCACCAGGGAGAGCTGAGCCGGGACACGGATCCGCGCGTCCTGGCCCGCTTCCTGGTCACCTTCATCCAAGGGATGCGCGTCATCGGCAAGTTGGCCGACGGGCGCCGGTGCCTGGACGACGCCATGGAGCAGGCACTGACCCTGCTGCGCTGAATCCGCGCCGGATCATTGCGTCGCCCCCGGCATCATTGCGTCGCCTCCGGCTGAGCCGGGGGATTTTTCTGCCCATTTTCTTGAACGATCGGTTGTGAAAGGTGAGTGCTGACATGAAGCGAGCAACGGTGCCGCGCGCCGTATATGTCCTGTCCCTGGGGATCTTCGCCATGGTGACCAGCGAGTTCGTGGTAGCCGGACTGATGCCGCAGATGGCCGACGGGCTGGGCACCAGCCTCTCGCAGATCGGCTATCTCATCACCGCCTTCGCCGCGGCGATGGCCATCGGGGGGCCGTTCCTGACCGCGGCCCTGCTGCGGGTGCCCCCGAAGACGGCGCTGCTGGTGCTGTTCGCGGTCTTCCTGGCGGGGAACGTCCTGGCCGCCACCGCGCCCGGCTATGGGGTCATGCTGGTGGCCCGGATCATCACCGGCATCGCCTCACAGGCCTTCCTCGGCATCTCCATCTCCCTTGGCGCCCACCTCGCGAGCCCCGAGATCCGAGGACGCGCGATAGGCGTGATCATGAACGGCCTGATGCTCGGCACGCTGCTGGGGCTCCCGTTGTCCACGCTGATCGGCGAACACCTCGGCTGGCGCGCGGCGTTCTGGGCGATCACCGTCCTGGCCGTGCTCGCCGCCCTGGCTGTGATCGTCGGTGTGCCGCGGCTGGAGCGCGCCGACGACGGCGGAAGCTTCCGGCAGGAACTGGGCGCCTTCCGGAACCCCAAGCTGTGGCTGGTCCTGTCCACCAGCACTCTCATCATCGGCGCGACCTTCTCCGCCTTCAGTTATTTCAACCCCATCCTCACCGAGGTCACCGGCTTCAGCACCGGAAGCGTCCCGCTGCTGCTCATCGCCTATGGCGCCGCCACGGTGATCGGCAATACGGTCGTCGGACGGCTGGCCGACCGGCACACGATCTCCGTGCTGCTCTGCGGCCTGGCCCTGAACACGGTCTTCCTGGCCGGTTTTGCACTGCTGGCCCACCTCAGCGTTCCGGCCGTGGTGTGCATGCTGGGCATCGGACTGGTGGGCGTCACCATGAACCCCGCGATGATCACCCGGGTCCAGCGCACCGGCAATGCCCGGCCGCTGGTCAACAGCGTCCACACCTCGTTCATCACCCTCGGCATCATCATCGGCTCCTCGGTCGGCGGAGCGATGATCGACGACTTCGGCCTGCGGGCCCCGTTGTGGCTGGGCGCCATCATGGCCGTGGCCGGAATCCTTACGCTCGTCCCCGACCTCATCGCCCGTCGCACCGCACCGGAGGCGCTGCCGGAACACCCGTCCGCGCCGGTGGAGCGGGAGCGCACCCCTGAGCTCAGCGCCTGCGCCAAATGAAGGCGCCCGGCGCCCCGTTGGTGCCGCCCGGCACAATGCCGTCGGCCTCCGGGTGAAGACGTCCATGCTGGTCCGAGGCCCGGGGATTGCATAAAGCTGCAATTATTCGTATAGTCATGCCATCATCGAGGAGGGCCGATGGCAATACGTGCGGCAGTCGCCGGAGCGAGTGGATACGCGGGCGGGGAAGTGCTCCGCCTGCTGCTGGGCCACCCCGAGATCCACATCGGTGCCCTGACCGGCAACTCCAGCGCCGGGCAGCGGCTCGGGGCGCTGCAGCCGCACCTGCCCGCGCTGGCCGGGCGGGTGCTGGAGCCGACCACGGCCGAGGCGCTGGCCGGGCATGACGTCGTCTTCCTCGCCCTGCCGCACGGGCAGTCCGCCGCGGTCGCCGCGCAGCTGGGCGAGGAGGTGCTGGTCATCGACTGCGGTGCCGACTTCCGGCTGCGCGATGCCGCTCAGTGGCAGCGGTTCTACGGCTCGCCGCACGCCGGGACCTGGCCCTATGGACTGCCCGAACTGCCCGGCGGACGGGGGGTGTTGCGCGGCAGCAGGCGGATCGCCGTGCCCGGCTGCTACCCGACGGCCGTCTCGCTCGCGCTCTTCCCGGCATACGCGGCCGGGCTCGCCGAACCGGAGGCGGTGATCGTCGCCGCGTCGGGGACCTCGGGCGCGGGCAAGGCGGCCAAGCCGCACCTGCTCGGCAGCGAAGTCATGGGATCGATGAGCCCCTACGGGGTCGGGGGCGGCCACCGGCACACTCCGGAGATGGCACAGAACCTCTCCGCGGCCGCCGGGGAACCGGTCACCGTCTCCTTCACCCCCACCCTGGCACCCATGCCGCGCGGCATCCTCGCCACCTGCGGAGCCAAGGCCCGGCCGGGCGTCACCGCCGAGGCCGTACGGGCCGCCTATGAACAAGCCCTCCGCGAGGAGCCGTTCGCCCGGCTGCTGCCGGAAGGGCAGTGGCCGGCCACCGGATCCGTGTACGGCTCCAACACCGCGCTGATCCAGATCGCCCTGGACGAGACGGCCCACCGCATCATCGCCATCAGCGCCCTCGACAACCTCACCAAGGGCACCGCCGGAGGCGCCGTGCAGAGCATGAACCTCGCCCTCGGGCTCCCTGAAGAACTCGGACTCCCCGCCACCGGGATCGCGCCGTGAACTCCCGGCACCCGGCCGTACCCACCGTCACCAAGGAGCGGACAGCGTGAGCGTCACCGCAGCAAAGGGATTCACCGCAGCCGGAGTCGCCGCCGGGATCAAGGAGAACGGCAACCCCGACCTCGCGCTCGTCGTCAACCAGGGCCCCCGGCTGGCGGCCGCCGGAGTCTTCACCTCCAACCGCGTCAAGGCGGCCCCCGTCCTGTGGTCCGAGCAGGTCCTCAAGGGAGGCAGGGTCTCCGCCGTTGTCCTCAACTCCGGTGGCGCCAACGCCTGCACCGGACCGCTCGGCTTCCAGGACACCCACGCCACGGCCGAGAAGGCCGCCGAGGCACTCGGGGCCAACGCCGCTGAGATCGCCGTCGCCTCGACCGGCCTCATCGGAGTCCGGCTGCCGATGGACAAGCTGCTGCCCGGCATCGGGCAGGCCACCGCCCAACTCTCCGCACACGGCGGCGAGAAGGCCGCCATCGCCATCAAGACCACCGACACCGTGCACAAAACCGCCATCGCACAGGGCGGGGGGTCCCCCCGGACGGAGTCCGGGGGAGGCTGGACCGTCGGCGGCATGGCCAAGGGCGCCGGCATGCTCGCCCCCGGCCTCGCCACCATGCTGGTCGTCCTCACCACCGACGCCGACGTCGACGCCGCGGGACTCGACGACGCACTGCGCGCCGCCACCCGCACCACCTTCGACCGGGTCGACTCCGACGGCTGCATGTCCACCAATGACACCGTGCTGCTCCTCGCCTCCGGCGCCAGCGGCAGCACACCCGCCCCGGCCGACTTCGCCGAGGCCGTACGGACCGTCTGCGAGGACCTCGCCCACCAGCTCATCGGCGACGCCGAGGGCGCCAGCAAGGACATCCGCATCGAGGTCCTGAGCGCAGCCACCGAGGACGACGCCGTCGAGGTGGGCCGGTCCATCGCCCGCAACAACCTGCTCAAATGCGCCATCCACGGCGAGGACCCCAACTGGGGCCGGGTGCTCGCCGCCATCGGCACCACCTCCGCCGCCTTCGACCCGGACAAGATCAATGTGGCCATCAACGACGTCTGGGTCTGCAAGAACGGCTCGGTCGGCGAGGACCGGGAGTTGGTGGACATGCGCTACCGCGAGGTCAGGATTACGGCTGACCTCGCGGCAGGCATTGAGTCTGCGGTGATCTGGGCGAACGACCTGACGGCCGACTATGTCCACGAAAACAGCGCCTACTCGTCTTGACGTGCCCGCTTGGTTGTCACAGGTCCCCGCCGTCGCCGACGAGGGTTCCTGCTTCACCGGCGACAGCCCGCTCGGACGTGTCCGAGACAGGTCTTACACCGCCTCCACAGGCCAACACCACCCGCCCGGCGGCTGATCCGAAAGTCTTCCGAAAGTCGGTCATGAAGGTCAATCACTCACAGGGGTGCACTCCCACCCGCAAACACACCGCCCTGCCCAAGGCCCGTACCCTCGTCGAGGCACTGCCCTGGCTGACCCGCCACCACGGCAAGACCGTCGTCATCAAGTTCGGCGGCAACGCCATGGTCGACGAGGAACTCAAGGCCGCCTTCGCCCAGGACGTCGTCTTCCTGCACCACGCCGGGCTGCGCCCCGTGGTGGTGCACGGCGGCGGACCGCAGATCAGCGCGCACCTGGACCGGCTGGGACTGGAATCGGAATTCAAGGCCGGGCTGCGGGTCACCTCCCCGGAGGTGATGGACGCCGTCCGGATGGTCCTGGCCGGACAGGTGCAGCGCGAACTGGTCGGCCTGCTCAACCAGCACGGCCCGCTCGCCGTCGGCATGACGGGCGAGGACGCGCACACCATGACCGCCGTCAAGCACTATGCCGACCTCGACGGCGAACGGGTCGACATCGGCCGGGTCGGCGAGATCACCGCGACCGACACCGGCGCCCTCCGGGCGCTCCTCGACAACGGCCGCATCCCGGTCGTCTCCTCCATCGCCCGCAGTGCGGACGACGGACACATCTACAACGTCAACGCCGACACCGCGGCGGCCGCGCTCGCGGCGGCCCTCCGCGCGGAGACCCTGATGGTCCTCACCGATGTCGAGGGCCTCTACGCGGACTGGCCCAACAGCGACGACGTCATCAGCCGGCTCACCGCGAGCCAACTCGAGGCACTGCTGCCCGAACTGGCCAGCGGCATGGTCCCCAAGATGGAAGGGTGCCTGCATGCCGTGCGCAACGGGGTCGCCACCGCCCGCGTGATCGACGGCCGGGTACAGCACTCGATCCTGCTGGAGATCTTCACCGACGAGGGAATCGGCACCATGGTCCTGCCGGACGATCAGGGGGAGTCATGACCAACGCGGAACTGACCCGGCGCTGGCAGAGCGCGCTGATGGACAACTACGGCACCCCCCGCATCCCGCTGGTGCGCGGCGCGGGCAGCACGGTCTGGGACGCGGACGGCACGGCCTACCTCGACTTCGTCGGCGGCATCGCGGTGAACGCCCTCGGCCACGCCCACCCCGCGGTGGTACGGGCGGTGTCGGAACAGATCGGCACGCTCGGCCATGTCTCCAACCTGTTCACCGCGGAACCCACCGTCGCGCTCGCCGAACGGCTGCTGCGGCTGGCCGGCCGCCCCGGACGGGTCTACTTCGGCAACTCCGGCGCGGAGGCCATCGAAGCAGCTTTCAAGATCGGACGGCGTACCGGGCGCGGGCACCTGGTCGCCGCCACCGGCGGCTTCCACGGCCGCACCATGGGCGCCCTGGCCCTCACCGGACAGCCCGCCAAACAGGACCCCTTCCGGCCCCTGCCCGGCGAGGTCACCCATGTCCCGTACGGGGACGCCGAAGCGCTCCGCGCGGCGGTCACCACCGACACCGCACTGGTCGTCCTGGAGCCGGTGCAGGGCGAGAACGGAGTGGTGGTGCCACCGGCGGGCTATCTGGCCGCCGCCCGGGAGATCACCAAGGCCACCGGAACGCTTCTCGTCCTGGACGAGATCCAGACAGGTATCGGCCGCACCGGGCACTGGTTCGAGCACCAGGCCCAAGGGGTCGAACCCGATGTCGTCACCCTCGCCAAGGGGCTCGGCGGCGGGCTGCCGATCGGCGCGACCCTGGCCTTCGGGGCCGCCGCCGACCTATTGACACCAGGTCAGCACGGGTCCACCTTCGGCGGCAACCCGGTCGCCTGCGCGGCCGCGCTCGCCGTACTGGACACCCTCGCCGCCGACGACGCCCTGGGCCGGGTCACGCACACGGGCGCGCGACTGCGTGACGGGATCGCTGCGCTCGGGCACCCCCTCGTGGACCACATCCGTGGCGCCGGCCTGCTGCTGGGTATTGTCCTTGCCGAGCCCCTCGCGCCAAAGGTGCAGCAGGCAGCACAGGAAGCCGGCCTCCTGGTGAACGCGGTCGCTCCCGATGTGGTGCGGCTGGCCCCTCCGCTGATCATCACGGAAGATGAGGTGGAGACGTTCCTCCGGGCACTCCCCGGCGTTCTTGACGCCGCGGCCGCCGGGCCAGGGGCGCAGCCGGCCGACCAGGCCAATGGGGTACGACGATCCGGAGATTGACGAGACGATGACCGAGGCGCAGGAGACCGAACCGCTGCACGGCGGGCAGGCCGTGCCGCAGACCCGCACCGCACGCCACCGACGGATCGTGGACATCCTCGGCCGGCACCCCGTCCGGTCCCAGAGCCAGCTCGCCCGGCTGCTCGCCGACGACGGCCTCTCGGTCACCCAGGCCACACTCTCCCGCGACCTCGACGAACTGGGCGCCGTGAAGATCCGCAACACCGGCGGCGAGCTGATCTACGCGGTGCCCTCCGAGGGCGGCGACCGCACCCCGAGGGCTCCGCTCGGCGAGTCGGCAACCGAGGCCCGCATGGGCCGGCTCGCCGCCGAACTCCTGATCTCGGCGGAGGCCTCGGCCAACCTGGTGGTGCTGCGCACCCCGCCGGGCGCCGCCCAGTTCTTCGCCTCGGCGATCGACCAGGCGGGGGTGCACGAGATCATCGGCACCATCGCGGGCGATGACACGGTGCTGCTCATCAGCCGGGATCCGCTGGGCGGCCAGGCGCTCGCGGACCATCTGCTGCGGCTGGCGCAAAAGGAGCGCTGAGCGCGGCGGCGCACGGTGGCCGCTCCCGGCGAGCCGGTGCTCAGCGGGCGGCCTCCGCCTCCCGGGTGGTCTTGGTCCAGCCCGTCTGCCCGCGCACCATGCGGAACAGGGCGCTCCAGGCGCAGAGGAACGACAGGTAGTTCATGACGACGAAGGAGTGCCCGAGCATCAGGGCCCGCGCCACACCGACCGCTCTGTCCCGGCGCAGATACGCCCAGGACGTGGCGAGCGCGGGCGCGAAGGCGAGCAGGTACCAGGCCGCCAGGTTGACCGGCCACTTCAGCCAGGTGGTGTTGACGGCGCCGGCGCGCCGGCCGTGCAGCACCAGGACGTTGGGGCTGCGGACGAACCAGACCAGGCAGTACTGGAAGAGGATCGACCAGGGCAGATCCAGCACCCAGGGCACCAGCAGGTAGGCGAACATCTCCAGGGCGGCGAGGTGCCGCATCCGGGGCGCCCGCCATATCTCGCCCATCCGCCGGATCGCCGTCATATGGCCCTGGTACCAGCGGGTCCGCTGCCGGATGAGCCGCCGCAGATCGCTGACACCCTGCTGGTCCACGGAGGCGTGGGCGGTGGTGCGCAGCCGCCAGCCGCGCACGGCGAGACTGATGGCGAGGTCGAGATCCTCGGTCAGCGACCGCGACCAGGGGCGTTCGCCCAGGCCGTCCAGGGCACAGAGCCGGGTGAACTGCCCATTGCCGCCCAGGCTGACGGTCGAGGTGAGATTGCGGCCGAACTGGGTGACCGCGGCCATCGCCCAGAACTGATAGTCCTGGAACCAGGTCAGGAAGTTTCCGCGACGGTTACGGATGCGAACGCCGAGTTGCACACCGCCGACACGGGGGTCGTCGAAGAGCCGCAGGACATGGCTCAGCGCCCGGTCCGAGAGCCGGCCGTCCGCGTCCATCACACACACGATCGCTTCGGCGGGGTCCTGGCCACGCGCCGCGACACTCTCCCGGATCAGCCGGATTCCATGGTTGAGGGCCTCGCCCTTGCCCTGCCGGGCATGCGGCGGCTCCCGGCGCAGCACGACCACCTCGCCCGGCCGTCCCGCCGCCCGCGCCTCCTCGCCCGCCCGCTCGGCCTCCCGCCCGGTGGCGTCGTCCGAGCCGTCGTCGATGACCACGACCGAGGTACGCGGCCCGAGCAGCCCGGTGACCGTCGCGCCTATCACGGACTCCTCGTTGAGGCAGGGGACGAGGGCGTACAGCTGGCGGTGGTCACGGCGGCCGAGGTGCGGGCTGCCGTACCCGGTATCGCCCTGGATATGTAACGCGGCCCGCTGGCGGCGCAGTTCGAGCAGACCGGCGCCCATGGCGAGGGCGAGGTAGCCCGCGGACATGCCGATGACGGCATAGCCGATCGTGTCAACGGCCTTCAGCAGCTTGCGCCTCACGGGCGGACCTCCCACCTCTGATGTCTCCCTGAGCGCGGACCCGGCGGACCCATGGGAAGGGCGGGGTCCGGACACCGGCGGCCCGGCGGCACCGGAGCGGGAGGCGGGGCCGGTGGGGTCCGCTCCTTTCCGGCCAGCCGATGCTGCAACTCCCGCCCCAGGGCGAAACCCACCGGCAACGCCACAGCACCGAACAACGCCATCAGCGCGGCACGTCCGGGTGCCGCGCCACCTCCGACACGGGCCGCCGCCATGCCGCCCACCAGCGGCCAGGTGAATCCCGTGTACATAGTGCGGCGGCACCTCCGGGCAGCAAGGGGCGGCGAGTTCCGGACGCGAAGGGGGAGATGAGGGGGAGAGACGAGAAGGAGGGGCGAGAGGGAGGGGCGAGGGTGAGAACCCGACCACTCTCGCTCAGGAATCGGCCGTCGGCCAGACCCCGCCGGGCGCGATGGCGGCGGCGGGAGGTGGTTTCGGGCCGACCCCGGGTGTATACGGCTTCCCCGTTCTTCCGGCACACCAGGGGATTTCCGTCCGGGAAAAGGCAAACGCTGCCCGGTTCCGGCCATTCCGGCCTGGCCGGAGCCATTGCGCGGTGCGCGAAAAGGGAGTTAGCTTCATCGGCGGGCCGCCCCCCAAGATTTGAGGGCAGGTTCCCCTTTCAACTTCCGCGCTTTGTGCGATCTTCTGTGCGATCTTCTGCACCGCTATGTGATGGGGGGATTCCGTGCGCCAAATTTCCTTTTATGAGGCCGTTTCCGTGCAACGGACGGGGACCATGGGGCGTTGAACAGCCGACAGCGCATCGCCATCGTCGTGGGCACCCGCCCGGAAGCCGTCAAACTCGCCCCGGTCGTCGTGGAGTTGAACCAACTGAGCTGGGCGGAACCGGTTCTCGTCACCACCGGCCAGCACGGGAAGGTGGTCCGGGACACCCTCTCCCGCTTCGGACTCGGTGCCCGGGTCGAGCTGGCCGCACCGCCCGGCGCGGAGTCGGTCACCGAGCTGACGGCCGGCCTGCTGAGCCGGCTGGGCAGGGCGCTGCACGCGCCCGCGACCCACGCGGTCGTGGTCCAGGGGGACACCTCCTCGGCCCTGGCCGGGGCCATGGCCGGGTTCTTCTCCTCGATACCCGTGGTGCACGTGGAGGCGGGGCTGCGCTCCGGGGACCTGCGCAGCCCGTTCCCCGAGGAGGCGCACCGCCGCATGATCGCCGAGGTGAGCGATCTCCATCTGGCGCCCACCCACGCCGCACAACGGAATCTGGTCGCCGAGGGGGTGGCGGCCGAACGCATCCTGGTGACCGGCAACACCGTGATCGATGCGGTCGTCACCGCGAGCCGCCGCCCGCCCGCCGCCGGCGATCCGGCCCTGCGAGAGCTCGAAGGAGATTCCGCTCCGCTGGTTCTGGTGACCGCGCACCGACGGGAAAGCTGGGGTGCTCCGATCCGCCGCATCGGCCGGGCGGTGGCGACTCTCAGCCATCAATACCCGGACGTCACCTTTGTGGTGGCGGCACACATGAATCCATTGGTCCGTACCGGAATCGAGGAGTCCCTGCACGGTCGCCCCAATGTGCACCTGCCGGGCCCCATTCCGTACGACACCTTCGCCCGGCTGCTCGCCCGCTCCGTTCTGGCCATTACGGACTCGGGTGGAATTCAGGAAGAGGCCGCCGCCTTCGGCGTACCGGTCCTGGTGACCCGTGACAACACCGAACGGACCGAAGGGATCGATTCCGGTCTGGCCCGGCTCGTCGGCACCCAGGAATCGGAGATCGTGGCGGCGGCGGAAAAGGAATTGGCGTGCGAGGGCGCGCTGTCGGGCCGCGTGAATGAGCCGTTCCCGTTGCGCAATCCCTATGGCGATGGCCGGGCGGCCCAGCGGTGCGCAGCCGCCTGCGGCTGGCTTCTCGGCCTGGCGCCCAGGCCGTCCGACATCTCTCTGACCGGCCCAATCCTCTGAACAACCGACAGGAGTGCGGAAGATGGCAACCACATCCAGCACCGGAACCGGCCCGCAGCCCGCGGGTCTGGCCGAAGGCGCCATCGCCACGGTGGCGGGCAACGGCGCGGCCGGATATATCTCCGACGGCGGGCCGGGAGCGCTGACCAGGCTCTACTACCCCATTGGGGTGGCCGTGGACAAGGACGGCAACCTGTACATCGGCTGCCGGTCGAACAACCGGGTGCGCAAGGTGTCCCCGAACGGCAACATCACCACCGTCGCGGGCAACGGCACCGCCGGATATGTCTCCGACGGCGGACCCGCCATCGCCACCCCGCTCAACGGTCCTGATGGCGTTGCCGTCGACAAGAACGGCAACCTGTACATCGGCGACCGGGGCAACAACCGGGTGCGCAAAGTGTCTCTGAACGGCATCATCACCACGGTCGCGGGCAACGGCAATGCCGGATATGTCTCCGACGGCGGACCCGCCATCGCCACCCCGCTCAACCAGCCATACGGCCTGGCCGTGGACCTCAACGGAAATCTGTACATCGCCGACTACGCAAACCACCGTGTCCGCAAGGTCACACCGAATGGCAACATCACCACGGTCGCGGGCAATGGCACCGCCGGGTACGTCTCCGACGGCGGACCGGCGATCGCCACCCGGCTCAACGGCCCCCTCGGCGTGGCCGTGGACGCCGAAGGAAATCTGTACATCTCGGACAGCAACAACCACCGCGTCCGCAAGGTCTCTCCCAACGGCATCATCACCACGGTCGCGGGCAATGGCACCGCCGGGTACGTCTCCGACGGCGGACCCGCCCTCGCCACCCGGCTCAACTTCCCCTGGGGCGTGGCGTTGGACGAGGCGGGCAGTCTGTACATCGGGGATTTCAACAACCACCGGATCCGCAAGGTCACCTCGGACGGCATCATCACCACCGTCGCGGGCAACGGCACCGCCGGATATGTGGACGATGGCGGGCCCGCAGCCGGCGCTCGGCTCTACAACCCCGCCGGGGTGGCCCTGGACCGGGCCGGCAACCTGTACATCGCGGACTACAACAACCACCGCGTCCGCGGTGTCACGCGCGTCGCGCAGATGACTCCGCCGCGTCCGCCGGCCGCCGACCTGTACGGAGAGGTCGTTAGCCCCTACCGGGTGCAGCGTGGCCAGGAGTTCGACCTTGGGGCACGGGTCAAGAACCGGGGCCCGAATACGGCCGACGGCCAGTATGTGACCGTGGTCCTGACCCTGGCCGACGGCCTGGCCGGCGGCCCCGGCACCACCGGACGACGGCTCACCCGCACCTTCGCCGGGCAGGAACTCGTCCCCTACCAGGGGTCTCTGGACGGGGTGTTCCGAGTCACCGCGCCCGACACCACACCGCCCGGCACCTATGAGTCCACGCTGGAGATCCAGTACAGCGGCGACCTCAATCTCAAGGACAACACCTTCACCCTCCCCGTCACGGTCGTCGTACCCGCACCCGCGGCGGACGAGACAGAGCTGACGATCTATCAGGACACGGTCCCTGAAGTCGCTCCCGGCCAGCGGACCGTCTTCAACATGCGCTACACCTCGCCCACCGGACAACCGGTCAACCCCGGCACCATCGTTCAGCGCTTCACCGCGCCTTCGGGCTTCGTCTTCGCCGGGCAGCCCACCTACGCGTACTACGAGGCCATCGACGGCGTGGTCACCGGCAACCTCGACCACCGGATCGAGGACAACGGCCGAATCCTGACCATCGTCGCCAACCCGCACGTCAACACCACGACCAGCGACTCCGGTTCGGTGATCTACACCATCCCGGTCCAGGCCCGCCTCGACGCCGTACCCGGCCAGTACGACAACGGCTCGGCCAGCATCGGCCGTCACACGCCGGTCCAGCTCTCCGGCAAGGTCACCGGCACCGCCCAGGACGAGACCGCACTGCGCGTGGTCCAGGCATCGGTACCCGCGGCCGCCCCGGGCAAGAGCACCACCTTCAACCTGGAGATCCGCTCGCTCAACAACCAGCCGGTCAACCCCGGCACCATCGAGCAGCGCATCACCGCCCCGACCGGCTTCGAGTTCACCGGCGGCGCCTCGTACGGCTACTACAACACCAAGCCGTATGTCACCGGCAACCTCGACACCCGGCTCGAGGACGGCGGCAGGACGCTCGTCATCCGCTCCAACCCGCACCTCAACACCGGGACCACCGACAAGATCGCCCTGATCCACACCCTCGCGATCAGGGCCCTGCCCGACGCACAGCCGGGCACACAGCCCACCAACGGCCGCGCCGCCATCGGCCGCCTCACCCCCGTACCACTGACCGCCCGCGTCCTCTGACCCATGTGCCAAGGGGCCGGATCGCCTCAACGGCGGTCCGGCCCCCGCGCATCCACCACCCAGCGAAGAGGTGCTGCAGGGACGTGACAACGACGAAGGAAGTCACCATCATCACCACCGTGGCGGGCAACGGGACCGCCGGGTTCGGCGGCGACGGCGGCCCCGCCACGGCGGCCAGTCTGCGGTGTCCCTACGGCGTGGCGCTCGATGCCGCCGGTTGTCTTTACATCGCCGACTACCAGAACCACCGCATACGGAAGGTGGGTCCGGGCGGCATCATCACCACGGTGGCCGGAAACGGGACCAAGGGATACGGCGGTGACGGCGGCCCCGCCACCGCGGCCGGACTCAAGGACCCCGCCGGTGTGGCACTGGACGGCCAGGGCAACCTCTACATCGCCGACCGCTCCAATCAGCGGGTGCGGAAGGTGGGTCCGGACGGGATCATCGCCACCGTGGCCGGAAACGGCACCGCCGGTTTCGATGGTGACGGCGGCCCCGCCACCGCTGCCTCGCTGAACTTTCCCCACGCCCTGGTGGCCGACAGGGCCGGCAACCTCCATATCGCCGATGACTACAACCACCGCGTACGGAAGGTGGGTCCGGACGGCATCATCACCACGGTGGCCGGAAACGGCGCCGACGGTTTCGGCGGTGACGGCGGCCCCGCCACGGCCGCTTCGCTGAACTTCCCCCACGCCGTGACAGTCGACGGCACCGGCAACCTCTATATCGCGGACCGGTACAACCACCGGGTGCGGAAGGTGGATCCGGACGGGATCATCACCACCGCGGCCGGAAACGGCACCGCCGGGTTCGGCGGTGACGGCGGGCCCGCCACCACAGCCGCCCTCAACCTGCCGCAGTGTGCAGTGGCCGGCAACGACGGCAACCTCTACATCAGCGACTACGGCAATGAGCGGGTGCGGAGGATCGGTCCGGACGGGATCATCACCACCGTGGCCGGCGGTGGGACCAAGGGATACGGCGGTGACGGCGGCCCCGCCCCGCTGGCCAGGCTCGATCAGCCTCTTGGCATCGCCGTTGATCACGTCGGCGAGCTGTGCATCGGCGACTACGGCAACCACCGGGTGCGGAAGGTGAGCGGCGGGACACTGCGGTATGCGTGAAAGGCCGCCCCCTCAAGGCGAGGAAACGGCCTCCGACCTGCGAAAAACACGAGTCGGGACGGCGGGATTCGAACCCACGACCCCTTGACCCCCAGTCAAGTGCGCTACCAAGCTGCGCCACGTCCCGATGCCCGTTCCCTCCGGATGTTCCCGGCGGGGCGCGCAAGAAGAAAATAGCCTGTCCCGGCGCGTGATCCAAAATCGGGGGCGGGGCCGGGCGGCTCAGCGCGCGGGACGGTACGCCTCCTCCGCCACAGGGCTCGCCGTTTCCCCGGTACCCGCCGCCAACGGCGTCCGCTGCTTTCGCCGCGTCATGCCCACGCCCACCAGCACCACCACCATCCCCGCAATGATCCGGAGACCGAGTTCCTCGCCGAGCACGATCGCCCCCAGCACCACCGAGACCACCGGCAGCAGATAGCCGACCGTGGCGGCATTGGTGGCGCCCTCGTCCGCGATGATCCGGAAGGTGAGATGGAAGGTGATCCCGGTGGCGAAGATCCCCAGAATGGCCACGGCGGTCAGGGACGCCGGGCCGACCCGCACCGCATCCAGGCCGCCCGCCGGCAGGGTCAGTGCGGTGAGCCCCGTCGCGGTGATGAGCTGGGCCGTGGACAGGGAGATGGTGGGAGCGCCGGTTCCGACCAGCTTGCGCCCCATATAGGCGAAGGCGATGGCATAACTCGCCGCCGCCGCGAGGATGGCGAGGGCGCCCCAGCCCACCGGGCCGGTCTGCCGCCAGGGGGCGAAGATCAGCACTGTTCCCCCGAACCCGAGCAGCAGACCGGCCAGCCGCACCGGGCGAAGCCCGCGTTCGGTGCCGATGGCGACCCCGATCAGCAAGGACCACAGCGGAGTCGTCGCGTTCAGCACACCGGCCAGCCCGGAGTCGACGGTCTGCTCGCCGATGCTGAACAGGGCGAACGGCAGCGCGTTGCAGAAGAAGGCGGCCACCACCAGATGGCCCCAGGTCGCGCGGTCACGCGGGAGGCCCCGGCGCGCCGAGCGGCACAGCACGATCAGCACGGCCGACCCCAGGGCGCAGCGGATGAGGGTGACCTGGACGGGCGAGAAGCCGTTCAGGGCCAGCTTGATCCACAGGAAGGTCGATCCCCACAGCAGGGCAAGGACGCCCATGCGCGCCAGCGCCACCATGCCGCTTCTGTCGCCGCTCACTCTTCTTCTCCTTGCCCGGCCTGTCCGAGCACCACGGTGTCCTGAACAACCTGACAGGACAAGCGAAAAGTTCTGTCTCATTCATTAAGCTCTCCTACATGCTTGATGTGAGACGCATGCAGGTCCTGCGAGCGGTGGTCACCAGCGGGTCGGTGACGGCGGCGGCAGCGAATCTCGGGTACACGCCGTCGGCCGTCAGCCAGCAGGTGGCGGTGCTGGAGAAGGAAGCCGGGGTGGCGCTGCTCGAGCGGGTGGGCAGGGGAGTACGTCCGACGGCGGCGGGGCGGCTGCTCACCGAGCACGCGGCCGTCATCGGCCGGCATGTCGCCGAGGCGGAGACGGCGCTGGCCGACCTGCGGGCCGGGCGCACGGGGCGGCTCGCGATCCGCTACTTCGCCACGGCGGGCGCGCCCCTGATGGCCCCCGCACTGGCCCGGCTCCGCCAGGAGCACCCCCGGGTGCAGATCGATCTCAAGCTGATCGACCCCGAGGATCCGCTGCCGGAGGTGGAGCAGGGCCGGGCCGATCTGGCCCTCGTGGTCGGGGTGCGGGACCGGCTCCGGGCCGGCGTCCGGCTGGTGCGCCTGCTCGACGACCCGTTCCGTGCCGTGCTGCCGGCGGGCCACCGGCTCGCCGCCGAGCCGGTGCTCGACCTGGCCGGGCTCGCCGATGAGCCGTGGGTCGCCAGCGAGACACCGGGCCCCTGTCTCGAGCCGGTGCTCGACGCCTGTGCCGCGGCGGGCTTCAGCCCGAACTTCGTGGTGGAGAGCGGGGATTACGCCACGGCGCAGGGGCTGGTCGCCGGTGGTCTCGGGATCGCCCTGATGCCGGGGCTGGGGCTGGGGGTCCGGCATCCCGGAGTCGTCGTGCGCGAGGTGCGCAATCCCGAGCCGGTCCGAGCGGTCCATGCGGCGGTGCGCGAGGCGTCGCTGGACCAGCCCGCGCTGCGCGGGCTGCTCGAGCTGCTGCGCGAGGAGGCGGGGCGGTAGCGGACACCCGACTGGCCCGTCCGGAGCCAGGCATTTGACGAACCATACGGAGTGCTGCATAGTTATACCCATCAGTGTATGCACCGTAAGGAGAATCCCGTGACCGAGCGCGTCGTACTCGCCTATTCGGGCGGCCTGGACACCTCCGTCGCCATCGGCTGGATCGCCGAGGAGACGGGCGCCGAGGTCATCGCCGTCGCCGTGGATGTCGGCCAGGGCGGCGAGGACCTGGACGTCATCCGCAAGCGCGCGCTCGCCTGCGGTGCCGTCGAGGCGGAGGTCGCGGACGCCAAGGACGAGTTCGCCGAGGAGTACTGCCTCCCGGCGATCAAGGCCAACGCCCTGTACATGGACCGCTATCCGCTGGTCTCGGCGCTCTCCCGGCCGACGATCGTCAAGCACCTGGTGGCCGCCGCCAGCAAGCACGGGGCGACCACCGTCGCCCACGGCTGCACCGGCAAGGGCAACGACCAGGTGCGGTTCGAGGCGGGGATCTCCTCACTCGCCCCGCAGCTCAAGTGCATCGCACCGGTGCGGGACTATGCGATGACCCGGGACAAGGCCATCGCCTTCTGCGAGGCCAAGGGCCTGCCGATCGCCACCACCAAGAAGTCCCCGTACTCCATCGACCAGAATGTCTTCGGCCGGGCCGTGGAGACGGGCTTCCTGGAGGACATCTGGAACGCCCCGACCGAGGATGTCTACGACTACACCGCCAACCCGGCCACCCCGCGGGAGGCCGACGAGGTGGTCATCACCTTCGAGCAGGGCGTCCCGGTGGCGCTCGACGGCAAGCCCGTCACCGTGCTCCAGGCGATCCAGCAGCTCAATGAGCGGGCCGGCGCCCAGGGCGTCGGGCGGATCGACATGGTCGAGGACCGGCTGGTCGGCATCAAGTCCCGGGAGGTCTACGAGGCGCCGGGCGCGATCGCGCTGATCACCGCCCACCAGGAGCTGGAGAACGTCACCGTCGAGCGTGAACTGGCCCGTTACAAGCGGCAGGTCGAGCAGCGGTGGAGCGAACTGGTCTACGACGGCCTGTGGTTCTCGCCCCTCAAGCGGGCGCTGGACGGCTTTGTCGCCGAGGCCAACCGGCAGGTCAGCGGTGACATCCGGATGACGCTGCACGGTGGCCGGGCCGTGGTCACCGGGCGGAAGTCCGCGCAGTCGCTCTATGACTTCAACCTCGCCACCTATGACACCGGCGACACCTTCGACCAGTCGATGTCCAAGGGCTTCATCGAGATCTTCGGTCTCTCCTCCAAGATCGCGGCACAGCGGGACCTGACGTGACCGGCCGGCAGGACGTACGCCTCTGGGGCGGCCGGTTCGCCGACGGACCGGCCGAGGCCCTCGCCCGGCTCTCCGCCTCCGTTCACTTCGACTGGCGGCTCGCCCCCTACGACATCGCCGGCTCCCGCGCCCATGCACGCGTACTGCACAAGGCCGGGCTGCTGACGGGTGACGAGCTCCAGCGGATGATCGACGGCCTCGGCCTGCTCGAGGCCGATGTCGCGGCGGGCACCTTCACCGGCACCATCGCGGACGAGGATGTGCACACCGCCCTGGAACGCGGGCTGCTGGAGCGGCTCGGCCCCGAGCTCGGCGGCAAGCTGCGGGCCGGCCGGTCCCGCAACGACCAGGTCGCCACGCTGTTCCGGATGTATCTGCGCGACCATGCGCGGATCATCGGTGGCCTGCTCGCCGAGTTGCAGGAGGCGCTGGTGGGGCTGGCGGAGGCGCACGCCGATGTCGCCATGCCCGGCCGTACGCACCTTCAGCACGCCCAGCCGGTGCTCTTCGCGCACCATGTGCTCGCCCATGTGCAGGCCCTTTCCCGGGATGCGGAGCGGCTGCGGCAGTGGGACGAGCGCACGGCGGTGTCCCCGTACGGCTCGGGGGCGCTGGCCGGGTCCTCGCTCGGTCTCGATCCGGAGGCGGTCGCCGCCGACCTCGGCTTCGAGCGCGGCTCGGCGGGGAACTCCATCGACGGCACGGCCTCCCGGGACTTCGTCGCCGAGTTCGCCTTCATCACGGCGATGACCGGCATCGACCTGTCGCGGATCGCCGAGGAGGTCATCATCTGGAACACCAAGGAGTTCTCCTTTGTGACCCTCCACGATGCCTTCTCCACCGGCTCGTCGATCATGCCGCAGAAGAAGAACCCCGACATCGCCGAGCTGGCCCGTGGCAAGTCGGGGCGGCTGATCGGCAATCTGACCGGGCTGCTGGCGACGCTCAAGGCGCTGCCGCTCGCCTACAACCGCGACCTCCAGGAGGACAAGGAGCCGGTCTTCGACTCCTGCGACCAGCTGGAGGTCCTGCTCCCCGCCTTCACCGGGATGATGGCGACCCTCACCGTCAACCGCGACCGGATGGCGGAGCTGGCCCCCGCCGGATTCTCGCTGGCCACCGATGTCGCCGAGTGGCTGGTCCGCCGGGGCGTGCCGTTCCGGGTGGCGCACGAGATCGCGGGGGAGTGCGTCAAGGAGTGCGAGAAGTACGGCATCGAGCTGGACGAGCTGACCGATGAGCAGTTCGCGGCGATCTCGCCGCACCTCACCCCCGAGGTCCGTACGGTCCTCGATGTGCCCGGTGCGCTCGCCTCCCGCAGCGGGCGGGGCGGCACGGCGCCCTCGGCGATCGCCGTGCAGCTCGCCGAGGTGAAGGCGGACCTCGCCGTCCAGCGGGAGTGGGCGGGCGCCAAGCGCGGCTGACCTCCCCTGCCACAGAGGTACCCGAATGAGACGCCAATGTCTCATTCGGGTTACCGTTGTCTCATGAGTCTGGACCGTGAACAGGTATTGAGAGCAGCGGCGACCCTGCTCACCCGCAAGGCGACCGCTTCCATGGACGAGATCGCCAAGGCCGCCGGCATCAGCCGTGCCACGCTCCACCGGCACTTCACCGGTCGCGACGCGCTGGTGCGTGCCCTGGAGGACCTGGGCATCCAGCAGTTCGAGCGTGCTCTGGACGACGCCCGGCCGGAGGAGGGGGACGCGGCGGCGGCCGTGCGACGGCTGATCGCCAACTCCGAGCCGGTCGCCGGGATCCTGGCCTTCCTCTTCACCGAGAACCAGCTCTACGAAGGCGGGATGCACAAAGGCTGGCACCGGCTCGACGCCCGGGTCCATGCGCTCTTCCGCCGGGGCCAGGAGGAGGGCGTGTTCCGCCTCGACCTGTCGCCCGCCTGGCTCACCGAGGCGTTGTACGGGCTGATCGGCACCGGCGCCTGGGCCGTGCACGACGGACGGGTGGCGGCCAAGGATCACACCCGCATGGTCTCCGAGCTGCTGCTCGGCGGTGCGCAGCGGAGGATGGAGCGGTGAGCGGCGACACCATCACCCCGCGGCCCGGTGTGCCGGAAGAAGTACGGGCGCCGCGCCGCGGACGCTGGCTGGCGCTGGCGGTCCTGGTGCTGGCCGTCCTGCTGGTCGCGGTCGATGCGACCGTGCTGGGTCTGGCGACGCCCTTCCTCAGCGAGGACCTGCGCCCCTCCGGCACCCAGCTGCTGTGGATCGGCGATGCCTACTCCTTCGCCATCGCCGGGCTCCTGGTCTCCATGGGCAGTCTCGGCGACCGCATCGGCCGCAAGAAGCTGCTGCTGATCGGGGCGCTGGCGTTCGGTGCCGTCTCGGTGCTCAACGCCTATGCGAGCAGCCCGGGGCTGATGATCGCGGCCCGGGCGCTGCTGGGCGTGGCCGGTGCGACGCTGATGCCGTCCACCCTGGCGCTGATCCGCAACCTTTTCCACGATCCCCGGGAGCGCAGCCTCGCCATCGGAATCTGGGGCGCGATGGCTTCGGCGGGTGCGGCGGTGGGCCCGGTGGTCGGCGGCTTTCTGCTGGAGAACTTCTGGTGGGGCTCGGTCTTCCTGATCAATCTGCCGGTGATGGCCGTGCTGGTCCTCGTCGGTGTCAGGTTGCTGCCCGAGTCGCGCGATCCCTCGCCCGGGCCCTGGGACCTGCTCAGTGTGGTCCTGTCGATGGTGGGCATCGTGGCGGTCGTCTACGCCGTCAAGGAGGGGGCGACGCACGGCTTCGGGGTGCCGGTCGCGGTGGCGGCCGCCGTGGGGGTGTCGGCGCTGGTGTGGTTCGTACGGCGTCAGCTGACGCTGCCCGCACCGCTGTTGAATGTGCGGCTGTTCCGCAACCGGGGCTTCTCGGGCGCGGTCCTGGCGGACCTGCTGACCGTGCTGGGCCTGTCCGGGCTGGTGTTCTTCCTGTCGCAGTTCCTGCAACTGGTGCAGAACCGCGACCCACTGGAGGCCGGACTGGCCGAACTTCCCTCCGCCGTCGGCGCGGTGACGGCGGGTCTGCTCGCCGGACAGGCGGCGCGGCGCTGGTCGGTGCGGTCGGTGGTGGCCGGTGGGCTCGGGGCGATCGGCGTGGCCCTCGGGACGCTGGTCTGGCTCGGGACGGACACCGCCTATCCGGTCCTCGGCGCGGTACTGCTGGTGGTCGGGGTCGGGGCGGGCCTGTCGTTCACCGTCACCGCCGATGTGATCCTCTCCAGCGTGCCCAAGGAGCAGGCGGGCGCCGCCTCGGCGGTCTCCGAGACGGCGTACGAGCTCGGGGCGGCGCTCGGCATCGCGCTCCTCGGCTCGATCGTGACCGGTGTGTACCGGGGCTTCGTCACCCCGGCCGGGGTCGCGGGCGAGGTGGCGAACGGCGCCCATGAGTCCCTGGGCGGGGCGGTCAAGGCGGCCGTCGCCCTTCCGGCGGACCGGGGGACTGCGCTGCTGTCCGCCGCGCAGGACGCCTTTGTGGAGGGTCTGCGGATCGCCGCGGGCGTGGCGGCCGTGGTCCTGCTGGCGACGGCGGTGGCGGCCTGGTTCCTGCTGCGGGGACAGCGGCTGGAAGCAGGCGGGACGAGCGGCGAAGGCTGACCCCGGCGCCCGGCGGAACGGGGCGCGGCAGAACGGGGCCTGCACAAAGTCACATGGGCCGGGACGGCGCGTCCCGGCCCATGCGGCATATGCCACAAAAATTTTCTCTTGACACGAATCTTATGTTCCGGAGAACATCACGACCACTGGTCGACATTGTCGAACCCGGTTCGGACGATGCGGTTCGGACGAAGTGCCCCTGTGATCAAGGAGCCCCCCATGCGTCTGCGCACCAAAGTCAGAGTTCTACTGGCCGCCGCTGCCACTGCCGCCATCGCCTTCACGGGGATGTCCGCGCCGGCCTCCGCCTCCGTCCTGGACACCCCGCCCAAGGGTGCCAATGACTGGACCTGCAAGCCGAGTTCGGCCCACCCCGAGCCGGTCGTGCTGGTCAACGGCACGTTCAAGCTGATGGGGGAGAACTGGGCCGCGCTCTCCCCCAAGCTCAAGGACGCGGGCTACTGCGTCTTCGCCTTCAACTACGGGAAGATGGAGACCGCCCCGATTCCGGACTCGTCCAAGGAGGTCAGCGCCTTCGTCGACAAGGTGCTCAGCGCGACCGGAGCGTCCAAGGTCGACCTCATCGGCCACAGCCAGGGCGGCATGCTGGCGCGCTACTACGTCAAGTTCGACGGCGGCGCGGACAAGGTCGACGACCTCGTCGGTATCGTGCCGTCCAACCACGGCACCAAGAACCCGCTGGCCATACCCGCCGGTTACACCGTCTGCCCGTCCTGCCTCGACCAGCGCTGGGGCTCCGACCTGCTGAAGAAGCTCAACGACGGCACCGAGACCCCGGCCGGCCCGGACTACACGGTCATCACCACCAAGCACGACGAGGTCGTGATCCCGTACACCAGCGCCCTGCTGACCGGCCCCGCCGAGCACCTCACCAATGTGGTGCTCCAGGACAAGTGCCCGCTCGACCCCTTCATGCACGACCAGGCGACCAAGGACCCGGTCGTCGCCCAGTGGGTGCTCAACGCCCTGGGCCGCAAGGGTCCCGCCGACCCGGCGTTCAAGCCGAGCTGCCTCGGCTGACACCCGGCTGAACCCGAGAACAGAAGCGCCCCCGGCCCATCGGCCCGGGGGCGCTTCGCCGTGTCGAGCCGCGTCAGGCGGCCTCGGCCCGGCGGGCCTTGGTGGCGTAGACGTCCACATACTCCTGGCCCGACAGGCGCATGACCTCGCTCATCACCTCGTCGGTGACGGCCCGCAGCACATAGCGGTCGCGGTCCATGCCGTCGTAACGGGAGAAGTCCAGCGGCTCACCGAAGCGCACCGTCACCGGGCTGATGTGCGGCCGGCCCTTGCCGCTCGGCTGGACCTTGTCGGTGCCGATCATCGCGAACGGCACCACCGGCGCGTCCGTCATCAGCGCCAGCCGTGCGATGCCCGTACGGCCGCGGTACAGGCGGCCGTCGGGGGAGCGGGTGCCCTCCGGGTAGATGGCGAAGACCTTGCCCTCCTCCAGCACCCGGCGGCCGGTCATCAGCGCCGCGACACCGCCGTGGCCGCCGTCGCGGTCCACCGGGATCATCCCGGACGCACCGAAGAACCAGGCCATCAGCCGCCCCTTGACCCCCTTGCCCGTGACGTACTCGTCCTTGCCGATGAAGAACACCTGGCGCTTGAGGATCAGCGCGAGGAACAGCGAGTCGATGAACGTGACATGGTTTCCGGCGAGGATCACCGGGCCTGCCTCGGCGATGTGCTCGGCACCTTCCACCTTCGGGCGGTACAGGACGCGCATGAGCAATCCGAGGAACGCCTTGAGCAAGATGCGGGACAAAACGGGTCCTCCGGTCGGGATGGTCGGCGGCGCATGCCTGCGCAGATGAGGACGATACTCGCGGGTAGAGCCGGTGCGCACACCGGGTTCATCGAGCCGATACGCAGTGTTGACGTGAGTTTTCGCTCCGTTTCGACGGTGTCCTTCTGCACGAAAGTCGCACGAGCCTACGATCTGCGCGTCCGACAGGTGCCGGACGGACACCGGCGCGCGGAGCGAAGGAGCGTACATGCAGCAGGAGCAGCGGCCGGGCAGACGTACGGTGTTGGGGGCCGCCGCGGCCCTCGGCGCGGGGACGGTCGTCCTCGGCGGCGCCGGAACGGCGGCCGCCGCGCGGCAGCAGGGCACCGGCCGGGAGCACGGCCGGGGCCCGTACCGGGACCTGCCGGTGCCGACCGTCATCGGACACCGTGGCGCCAGCGGCTACCGGCCCGAGCACACGCTCGGCTCCTACCAGTTCGCCCTGGACAACGGCGCGGACGTCATCGAGCAGGACCTCGTCCCCACCAGGGACGGCCACCTCGTCTGCCGCCACGAGAACGACATCGGCCAGACCACCGATGTCGCCGCACACCCGGAGTTCACCCGCCGCAGGACCACGAAGACCATCGACGGCACCGCCGTCACCGGCTGGTTCACCGAGGACTTCACCCTCGCCGAGCTCAAGACCCTGCGCGCCAAGGAACGGCTGCCCGCCGTCCGCCAGCACAACACCCTCTACGACGGCCACTGGACCGTGCCCACCTTCGAAGAGGTCCTCACCTGGGCCGACGAACAGGGCCGCAAGCGCGGCCGCCGCGTTTGGCTGCACTCGGAGACCAAGCACCCCACCTACTTCCGCAAGCTCGGCCTCGGCCTCGAGGAGCCCCTCGCCCGACTGCTGCGCCGCCACGGCCGTCACCGCGCCGACTCCGCACAGTTCCTGGAGTCGTTCGAGCCCGGCAGCCTCCAACGACTGGGCCGGCTGGGTATGCGCGCTCCGAAGATCTTCCTGATGGATGCCCTGGGCACCAAACCCTGGGACTTCGTCGAGGCCAAGGACCCGCGCACGGTCGCCGATCTCATCACCCCCGAGGGGCTCACCTGGACCGCGACCTTTGCCCAAGGCATCGGCCCCACGCTCCAGTTGATCATCCCGCGCGATGCCAGTGGCAAGCTCACCAAGCCCACCACGCTCGTCCGTGACGCCCACGCCGCCGGCCTGGTCCTGCACCCGTACACCATGCGCAACGAGAACAGCTTCCTGCCCGCGGACTTCCGGCGCGGCACCGACCCCAACGCCTATGGCGACGCCTTCGGCGCGTTCAAGGCCTACTACGCCACCGGCATCGACGGCATCTTCTCCGACAATTGCGACACGGCGGTGCTGGCGCGAGCGGCCTTCCTCAAGGGGTAGCGGGGCCTGAAGGGACACCAGGGGTGATCGTCTCCCCGCGGCCGACACGGAAGGGTGACTGCCGGCCGGGTCGGCAACCGGCGGGACGCGCGGCCACGTCCCGCCGGGCATGACACCGAACGATCTCCTCACCTCACTGCGCCCGCTGCTGGCCGCGGAGTGCGCGGCCGAGGCCCCGGCGGCGGGTGTCGACGCCGCCGACCTCGAACAGGCCGTCTGGGTGCGACTGCTGAGCGAGGGCAGTGCCTGCCATGGCTCGCGGCACCGCACGGCGGAGCCCGCGCTGCGGCTGCGCGCCGCGGTACGGGCCGAGGCACGCGCCGCGCGCCGCCACGCCCGGCGCGAGGTGCCATACGACCCGACCGCCGCCGACCCGTCCGACGGCCAGGACTCGGGAGTGGAACCGGCGGTGCTGGCGGCGGAGTCGGGCCGGGAGCTGCGCGCGGCCGTTCGCAGGCTGCCCGGCAGATGTCCCGGGCTGCTGAGCGCACTGCTCTCCGCCGGTGACCCGACCTACCGAGAAATCGCAGGAGAGTTGGGTATCTCACAAGGATCTTTGGGGCCGGTCCGTTCCCGTTGCCTGGGATGCCTGCGCAGAATGCTCACGGCGGCGATTGCGGCTCCTGGCCTTGGGGGAAAGGAGCGTTAGGCGACTGGCGCCATGGAGACGACGTACACCGCGGCGGCTCCTGCCAGGGTGGACCGAACGGGCCGAACAGGGGAGGCATGCGCACATGGGCATGAGTGTGACCATCGCGGCGGCAGGCGAGGACGATGCCGAACAGATCCTCAAACTCCAGTACCTCTGCTATCAGGGTGAGGCCGAGCTCTACGGCGATTACTCCATCGAGCCGCTGACCCAGAGCCTCGCCGCGCTCCGTGCCGAACTCGACGGCGGCCGGGTGCTGGTGGCCCGGCTCGGCGCCGAGGTGGTCGGCTCGGTGCGTGGCGCGGTCGACACCGACGGCACGGCCACCATCACGGGGCTCATCGTCCACCCGCGCCTGCAACGGCACGGCCTGGGCGGGCGGTTGCTGACCGCGATCGAGGAGCAGCTGGCGGAGTCCGCCGAGCGCTACCGGCTCTCCGTCGGCCGGCGCAGCGAGGGAAGCCTGCGCCTGTGCCGCGAGCGGGGGTACGTCCCGACCGGCGGCACCGAGCAGATCACCCGCGCGCTCACCCTGGTGACCCTGGAGAAGACCGCGGCCGCGGTGCCCGCCTTCGCGGCGAGCCGCTAGCGCTCGGCCTTCCGCAGCCAGAGCATCGCGGTCACCGGCAGGATCACGGGGATGAAGAGGTACCCCATGCCGTAGTCGGACCAGACCGTCGCGTCGGGGAAGGCGGACGGCTCGGCAAGCGTCCAGGTGCCCACGGTGAGGACACCGACCAGCTCCGCGGCACAGCACACCAGTGCCGCCCTGCGGGCCGTCGCGCCGCCGCGGACCAGGGAGTACGTGATGAAGGCGTACACCACCGCGGCGGCCGCCGACAGGACATAGGCGAGCGGTGCCCGGCCGAAGTGCAGGATCATCTGGACGATCGAGCGGGACGCCGCCGCGACGGTGAACACCCCGTACAGCCAGACCAGCAGACGGCCGGGGCCCTGCCCGAGGTCGAAACCGGACTTCGCCGTGCGGTCGGTGTTCGTGGACTGCGCCATCGTCAGCCTCCCCAGATGTCGTACAGCCGTACTTCGAGCACGGCGAGGATAACGGCGCCCGCCGACACCGTGGCCGAGCCCCAACGGGTGCGCTCGGCAAGGGACATGAAGCCCGCGGCCGGGATGGCGGCCGCGGCGCCGAGCAGGTAGGCCACGAAGATCGTCGTGCCCTGTGCGGGCTTGTCGCCGCCGGTCAGCCTCAGCACGCCGACGACGAGCTGGACGAGCGCGAGCACGGAGACCACGGCCATGCCGATGAAGTGCCAGTCCTTGGTGGACTGGTCACGGGCGAAGGCGAATCCGCACCAGGTGGCAAGCACCAGGGCGGCCACGCCGACCGCGAGCGTCAGGGCGTCGATCACCGGGGCCCCCGGGCGGCACAGGCGTGCGGTTGGGGCGTGACAGGCATGGGACGACTCTAAGGGGCCGTCCCCGTCGCACCGCACGCGCCCCTACGCTGGGGCGGTATGAAGATCACTGCTGATGCGCTGCTGTTCGACAACGACGGGACGCTGGTCTCCACCATGGAGTCGGTCCGCCGCTGCTGGAGCCGGTTGGTCCAGGAGTACGGCATACCGGTGGAGGAATTCGCGAAGGCCGCGCTGCACGGCCGCCCGGCCGTGGAGATCCTCGCCGACCTGCTGCCGGCCGACCGGCTTCCCGGGGCCGTGGCCCGGATCGAACAGCTGGAGGTCGAGGACGTCGAGGGCGGTGTGACCCTGCTGCCCGGCACCGCCATCCTGCTGGCGGGACTGCCCGCCCACCGCTGGGCCGTGGTCACCTCCGCCACCCGGCGGCTCGCCGAAGCACGTCTGGCCGCAGTGGGGATCCGCCCCAAAACGGTGATCGCCGCCGACGACATCACCCGGGGCAAGCCCGACCCCGAGCCCTACCTGCTCGCGGCCCGCGCCCTGGGCATCGCCCCCGGCCGGTGCGTGGTCTTCGAGGACGCTCCGGTCGGCCTGCTCGCGGGCCGTGCCGCGGGGATGCGCACCGTGGGGCTGACCACTACGCACGCCCCCGCCGAACTGGCCGCCGATGTGCTCGTGCCGGACCTCTCGGCCGTGTCCGTACAGCCCGTCGGCGAGTCCCTGGAGATCACCGCGCATGGCTGAGCAGATCCGGACCCGGTCCACGTAATGATCAAAACCGTCCGCTATTCGGACAGGTTTGGCTTATTCGCGCAGGTGTCTGTTTTACTGGCCCGCATGACCACGACGAGCAGCCGCACCCTTGCGACCGAGGCGATGATGACGCCCGGTGCTCGTTGCATGTGTCGAATGTGTGACCGCTGAGGGCCCCTGTTCTGAGCCTCGCGCCCCGAAGCGAGACCCGTAGAGCCCGAGTCCCGACGGACCGGACCGCTCCGCCCCGCGTCACGAGAAGCCCCGAAGCCGCGCCCGCGCGCCCCGCCGGGATTCTCCATGCCGCGTTCCGCAATGAATGCCCGTGCGACGGCACCCCACTGCCGCGCACTCGACAGTGACGGACACCTTGTGATCACCACTACGGGCCTGACAAAGGTCTACCGCTCACGCGGCCGCGAGGTCACCGCCCTCGACGGCGTCGACCTGCATGTGCGCGAAGGCGAGGTGTACGGCGTCATCGGCCAGAGCGGCGCCGGCAAATCGACCCTCATCCGCTGCGTCAACCTCCTCGAGCGCCCCACCGCCGGCACGGTGACCGTGGCCGGCCAGGACCTCACCGCCCTCGCCGGGCGGGGCCAGCGCGCCAACGCCGCGCTGCGCCGGGCACGCAGCCACATCGGCATGGTCTTCCAGCACTTCAACCTGCTCTCCTCGCGCACCGTACAGGCCAATGTCGAGCTGCCGCTCGAGATCCTCCGCCTCTCCGGCAAGGAACGCGGCCGCAAGGCCCTTGAACTCCTCGACCTCGTCGGCCTGGCCGACAAGGCCAAGGCCTACCCCGCCCAGCTCTCCGGCGGCCAGAAGCAGCGCGTCGGCATCGCCCGCGCCCTCGCCGGCGACCCCAAGGTGCTGCTCTCCGACGAGTCGACCTCCGCGCTCGACCCGGAGACCACCCGCTCGATCCTCCAACTGCTGCGCGACCTCAACCAGCAGCTCGGCCTGACCGTCCTCCTCATCACCCACGAGATGGACGTCGTCAAGACCATCTGCGACTCCGCGGCCCTGATGAAGGGCGGCCGCGTCGTGGAGTCCGGCACCGTCGCCGAACTGCTCGCCATCCCCGGTTCCGAGCTGGCGGCCGAGCTCTTCCCGGTGGGCGGCGAGCCGTCCGGCCCCGACCGCACGGTGGTGGACGTCACCTTCCACGGAGAAGCGGCCACCCAGCCCGTGATCTCGCAGCTGTCCCGCACCTACAACATCGACATCTCGATCCTGGGCGCCGCGATGGACACCGTCGCCGGCCGGCAGGTCGGCCGGATGCGCATCGAACTGCCCGGCCGCTTCGAGGAGAACGTCGTCCCGATCGGGTTCCTGCGCGAGCAGGGGCTGCAGGTCGAGGTGGCCCCCGTCCACAGCCCGGCCCCGGCCGCCGCGATCCTCCAGGAAGGTGCCAAGTGACCTGGTCCGAAATGCAGCCCCTGCTGCGTGACGCCTGTCTGGACACCCTCTTCATGGTGTGGTGGTCCGCGGTCTACACCGTGCTCGCCGGACTGCCGCTGGGCATCCTGCTCTACCTCACCGATCGCGGCGGACTGCTCCAGAACATCGTCGTCAACAAGATCATCGGCGCGGTCGTCAACATCGGCCGCTCCGTGCCCTTCATCATCCTGATCGTCTGGCTGATCCCCTTCACCCGCCTGGTGATCCACACCTCCATCGGCCCGAGCGCGGCCATGGTGGCCCTCACCGTCGGCGCCGTGCCGTTCTTCGCCCGGCTGGTGGAGACCTCGCTGCGCGAGGTCGACCACGGCCTGATCGAAGCGGTGCAGTCGATGGGCGGCGGCACCTGGACCGTGATCTTCAAAGTGCTGCTCCCGCAGGCCCTGGCCTCCCTCGTCGCGGGCCTGACCACCACCGTGATCGCCCTCATCGGCTACTCCGCGATGGCCGGTGCGGTGGGCGGCGGCGGGCTGGGCCAGGTCGCCATCAACTACGGCTACCAGCGCCAGGAACACGGCCTGATGAACATCACCATCGTGCTGCTGGTCGTCATCGTGACGGTCGTCCAGCTCGTCGGCGACCTGGTCGTGCGCCGCCTCGCCCGGCGGAACGGCCGCCAGGCGGCACCCGGCGGCCTCCGGGTGCTGTGGAACAAACCCGTCCGCAAGCAACTGCCGGCCAAATCCGACCCCGTCGAGGTCACCGAAGCTTCCTGACCCCCAGGGGCCCATCGGCCCCACCCCCACGAGCCCGGACCCTTTGCCGGGCGGCAACACCTCGTGAACAGGAAAGAGGCACTCTTCGTGCGTACCACCGTCAAGCTCACCGCCGCCGTCGCGGCAGCCGCCGCACTCACCCTCGGCCTCAGCGCCTGCAGCGCCCCGTCCGACTCCTCGTCCTCCGGCAGATCGGAGAAGAAGGGCAAGGACGCCGACCCCAAGGCCGCGCTGGTCATCGCCGCCAGTCCCACCCCGCATGGCGACATCCTCAACTACGTCCGGGACCACCTGGCGGAGAAGGCCGGCCTGAAGCTGGAGGTGAAGGAGCTCAACGACTACAACGTGCCCAACACCGCCACCCAGAGCGGCGACGTCGACGGCAACTTCTTCCAGCACAAGCCCTACCTCGACGACTTCAACAAGAAGAACAAGACGGACATCGTGCCGGTCGTCAACGTCGAGATCGAGCCGCTCGGCCTCTACTCCAAGAAGGTCAAGAAGCTCAGCGAACTCACCAGCGGCTCCACCGTCGCCGTCCCCAACGACGCCACCAACGAGGGCCGCGCCCTCAAACTGCTCGCCGACCACAAGGTCATCGAGCTCAAGGACGGCGTGGGCAGCAGCGCCACCCTCGCCGACATCAAGGACAAGAAGGGCCTCAAGTTCACCGAGATCGAGGCGGCCCAGATCCCGGCCCGCCTGGCCGACGTCGACGCCGCGGTCATCAACGGCAACTTCGCCATCGGCGCCAAGCTCAACCCGGCCAAGGACTCCCTCGCCCTGGAGAAGGCCGAGGGCAACCCCTACGCCAACTTCCTGGCCGTCAAGAAGGGCAACGAGAAGGACCCGCGCATCGTGAAGCTCGCCGGGCTCCTCAACTCCGACGAGGTCAAGAAGTTCATCGAGCAGAAGTTCAGCAACGGCGCCGTCATTCCCGCCTTCGGCGCCGTCAAGAGCTGACACACGCGCTGCGGTCTCCGGGGCCGCGGACACGGGCGGCCGACGCCGCGCGGCCCCCGGACCCCGGCCGAAACGACAGGCCATCGGGGCGCCCGGACCGACATCGCGAGGGAAACGCCGGTAATCTCAGCCGTCTCGGCGGCCGCAGGCCCCGCACACGCACCGCGTGCGCGGGGCTGCCGCGCTTGGCACACTCGCGTACCGATACTGCATGCTGGTGCGCCCGGGCCACACCCGACCGGACCACCGAGACAGACTCGAGCCCACCCGCCCCGGCGTTGGAGCAGCGCATGACTTCCACCTTTCCGGACATCTCCATCAGTACGGACCGGCTGGTGCTGCGCCCGTTCGACGCCGCGGACGTACCCGCGCTCGCCGAGATGATGAACGACGAGCTCATCGTCGCCTGGACCGCCGCCCCGTACCCCTACACCACCGCCGATGCCCGGGAGTGGGCCCTGCGCCTCGCGCCCGCGGAGCGCACCTCCGGGCGCGGAATCGTCTTTGCGGTCACCGAGTTCCTCACCCACCGCCTCGTCGGCACCGTGCACCTCCACCACACCGACTGGCGCACCCTCTCCACCGAGGTCGGCTATCTCACCGCGCCCTGGGCCCGCGGCGAGGGCTACGCCTGCGAATCCGTCCTCGCCGTCGCCGAATGGCTGTTCCGCGACCAGAAGTTCGAGCGCCTCGAATTGCGGACCGCCGCCGACAACACCGCCTCCCAGCAGGTCGCCCAGAAGACCGGCTGCATCAGCGAGGGTGTCCTTCGCAACGCCTGGATAGCACGCAGCCGCACCGAGGACGGCGGCTGGACCGACATCCGCACCGACCTCATCGTCTGGAGCCTGCTCCCCGAAGACCTCGAAGAGGCCCGCGAGCAGCACACCGGCGGCACCGACTACGCCCCCGCCTTCCCCGGCTGGCGCTAGCGCCGCGGCTCCCACCCCTCACCCCGGGCAGTGGTACGGACCTGCCGGGGTACCCTCACCATGCCCGCGCACACCGCGGGCCCCCGGACCCGAAGACAAGCCCAGGAGACAGACGACGATGGCCGACCGGGTCACGGTGATCGGGTGGGACGGCTCGCCGCTGACGGACGCGGCCCGCTCCGCGGTGGGCGCCGCCACCCTCGTGGCCGGGGCCGCACACCACCTCGCGCTGCCCGAGATACCACCCTCCGCCGAGCGCATCAGGCTCGGCAGTGTCGGCCTCGCCGCCCGCCGCATCGCCCGGCACCGCGGCACCGCCGTCGTCCTCGCCGACGGCGACCCGGGCTTCTTCGGTGTCGTGCGCACCCTGCGCGCACCCGAACACGGCCTGGAGGTCGAGGTGGTGCCCGCCGTCTCCTCCGTCGCGGCCGCCTTCGCCAGGGTCGGGATGCCCTGGGACGACGCCCGGATCGTGGTCGCCCACGGCCGTGAACTGCGGCGGGCCGTCAACGTCTGCCGCGCGCACCCCAAGGTCGCCGTCCTCACCTCGCCCGGCGCCGGGCCCGCCGAACTCGCCCTCCTCCTCGGCCCCGTCCACCGCACCTTTGTCATCTGCGAGGAGCTGGGCACCGCCCGCGAACGGGTCACGGTGCTCACCTCCGACAAGGTGGCCGACCACGCCTGGCGCGACCCCAACGTCGTCATCGTCATCGGCGGTTCCGGCGGCGGCGTCGACGACGGAGCGGCAGCAGGGCACCGGACGACGGGTGGCTGGATCGCCGGCCATGACCCCGGACATCCCCCGGTACGCGGCTGGGCCCTGCCCGCCGACGCCTACGGCACGGCGCTCGGCGCAGGCGAGACCACCGAGTTGCGCGCCGCTCAACTCGCCCGCCTGGGGCCCCGGGTGGGTGACCTGGTGTGGGACATCGGCTCGGGCAGCGCCGCCGTCGCCGTCGAGGCCGCCCGGTTCGGCGCGGCCGTCATCGCCGTCGACCGGGACGCGGACGCCTGCGGACACGCCGTCGCCGTCGCCCGCCACTACGGCGTACAACTCCAGGTCGTCCACGGCACCGCGCCCCAGGTCCTCGAGGACCTGCCCGAACCCGATGTGGTACGCGTCGGGGGCGGCGGGGCTCCGGTCGTCGCCGCCTGTGCCGACCGCCGTCCCGAGCGGATCGTCGCGCACGCCGCCAACCGTGACGAAGCGGAGGCCATCGGCAGGGCACTGGCCGAGGGCGGGTACGCCGTGGAGTGCGCGCTGCTCCAGGCCGTGGAGTTGGACACAAGCACGTGGACGGAGCGCGAGCGCGCCGTAGCCTTCCTGCTGAGTGGCCGTCGCACCCACCCGTGATCTCCCTCCGCCGGGCGGAGGGTAGGCTGGCGGATCGTTGTGCAGCCGCCCGGTGTCCGACACCACAGTCACCAATGTCCCGAACACACCTCCGTTTTGACGGAGCGCACGGCAGGGTGGCACGGGTGGCACGCAACGTGCCGCGAGGCATCGACGCTCGTTCTTGCATATGGGCGTGAGCGGTTGGAAGGAGCACTACCGATGGGTGAGGGGTACGCATGACCGACACCGGCCGGTTCCCGGGTGAGGGACAGCCGGAGAACGCAGGCGCAACGCCCGGGCACCCGCTCCCCGCGGATGTCGCGGCCCCTGCCGACACCGGCCCCCGTCCTTCCACCTACAGCTTTCTCGACCCCGGGGACACCGCGGACGAGGACGATCTGCTGCTGATGCCGGGCGCCCAGGGCGCATGGATGGAACAGCCCCCGGCCCAGGGCGGCACGCACGAGCCGGGCGGCCGGGACACCGGACCGGCCGGTCCGGATGAGCTGCGGACGCCGCCCTCGGCGCCCCGACGCCCGCTGCACATGGGGCCACCCGTGCCGGACAACTCGAACGGGGTGGTGCGTTCCCTCGCCGACCGCGGCCCGGCGACTTCGCCACAGCCCGTCGGTTCCCCGGTTCCACAGCCGGCCGTGGCGGCTCCGGCCCCCGAGAGCCTCGACGTGCCGCGCACCGAGGCCGAGCCCGTTACCACCGAGGCTCCGCAGCCGGACATATGGGATGCCCAACCGCAGCAGGCCCCGCTCGCCGAGGCGCCCGCGCCGCTGCCCGAGGCTCCTGTCCGGGAACACGCCCCCGTGGACGAGACACCGGCCGTAGGGCCCGCGGTCGCGTTCGTCCCGGCACAGAACGCCGGCGGCGCTCCGGCGACCGGCGAGCCCGCGGCGGACCACGCGATAGTCGCCCAGGAGCCGAGCGGCGATGCCCCGCAGGCACCGGGCACGGCCGAGCCCGAGGCCCAGAGCCCCGCACCACACGAAACCCTGTCGTCGGTGCCGCAGATGCGCTTGCCCGCGGACGCCACGGCCGAGATCGTGTCCGATGCGCCCGCGGCCCGGCCGCAGGCCGTCGCCGTGGCGACCGCCGAGAGCGCCCCCGCACCCGGCCCGGCCCGGCTGCCGGCCGTCGGCACCGTGTCCCCGGCCGACGCCGAAGCACCGGCGGAACCGGCCGAAACCCTCGGCGGTACGACCCCGGCCGTCGCCCCTGCCCTCACCCCGGCGGCACCCCCCGCCCCGGCTGTCACAAGCGCACCCGAGCCCGCCCCGCAGGAGCGGGCGGCCGCGACCCCCGCGCCCGAACCGATCACGGTGTCCGTGCCCGGGAGCGCACAGCAGGAACAGCCCGCCGCGCCCGCCGTCCCGGAACCGGCGCGGACCGAACCCGGACCCCTGACCCAGCCGGCGGCCCCCGCCCCCGCGGTCGCGGACGCCCCGGCGGCGCCCGTCGCGTCCCAGCCGCAGGGTCCCGACGTGGTTCCGCTCGTCGAGTCCGTACCGGCCGCTCGGGCAGTGCCGGAGCAGGCCGAGACCTCGCTCCCCGAGGCGCCGCCGCCTGCCGCACCAGTGGTCGCCGCCCCCCACTCGGCCCCGGCCGAGCAGGAAACCCGGACCACACCCACCGAAACCGTCGAGCCACCGGCCCCGGCGGTGCCGCCCGCAGTCGCCGACGCCGTACGACCGGACTCCGCCTCCGGCACGGATGGCACGGCTCCGGCCATGGACACCACCACCCCCGCACCCCCGCAGGAGCCCGCCCCCGCCCTCGAGTTCGTCCGGCAGGACGAACCACGGTCCGAAGCCCCGGTGCCGGCGACCGCACCCACCGCATCCCTCGAGCCCCTCGGCCCGCCCGCCGTCGGATACGACGAGGCCGAACGGGCCGCCGTGCACCGGGTGATGCGGGAGCGCCGCGATATCCGCAATGGCTTCCGCACCGACCCCATCCCGCACGATGTGCTGCTGCGCGTCCTCGAGGCCGCGCACACCGCACCCAGCGTCGGGCACTCACAGCCCTGGGACTTCGTCGTCATCCGCTCCGCCGAGACCCGGCAGACGGTGCACCGGCTGGCCGCGCGGCAGCGCCAGGCGTATGCGGACTCGCTGCCGAAGGCACGGGCCAAACAGTTCAAGGAACTGAAGATCGAGGCGATCCTCGACACGCCCGTCAACATCGTGGTCACCGCCGACCCCACCCGGGGCGGCCGCCACACCCTCGGCCGGCACAGCCAGCCGCAGATGGCGCCGTACTCCTCCGCGCTCGCCGTCGAGAACCTCTGGCTCGCCGCCCGGGCCGAAGGACTCGGCGTCGGCTGGGTCAGCTTCTTCGACGAGCGAGAGCTCGTGCGCGAACTCGACCTGCCCGAGCACCTCGAGATCGTCGCCTACCTGTGCATCGGATACGTCGACGAGTTCCCCGACGAACCCGAGCTGATGCAGGCGGGCTGGTCCAAGCGCCGGCCGCTGTCCTGGGTGGTGCACGAGGAGACGTACGGGCGGCGCGCGCTGCCCGGCGAGGACCCGCACGACCTGCTCGCCGAAACCCTGCGAGGCATCCGTCCGCTGGACGCCAAGGCGCTCGGCGAGGCCTGGGAACGGCAGAAGCGGATGACCAAGCCGTCGGGCGCGCTCGGCATGCTGGAGATCATCTCCGCCCAGCTGTGCGGCCTGTCCCGCAAGTGCCCGCCGCCGATCCCGGAGCCCGCCGCGGTCGCGATCTTCGCGGGCGACCACGGGGTGCACGCCCAGGGCGTCACGGCCTGGCCCCAGGAGGTCACCTCGCAGATGGTGGCCAACTTCCTGGGCGGCGGCGCGGTGTGCAACGCCTTCGCCAACCAGGTCGGCGCCGAGGTCTGCATCGTGGACGTGGGCGTCGCGGCCGACCTTCCCGCCACCCCCGGCCTGCTGCCACGCAAGGTCCGGCCCGGCACCGGCGATTTCACCGCCGGACCCGCCATGTCCCGCGAGGAGGCGCTGCGCGCCATCGAGGTCGGCATCGAGACGGCACGTGACCTGGTCACGGCGGGCAACAAGGCGCTCCTGACGGGCGAGATGGGCATCGCCAACACCACGGTGTCGGCCGCCCTCATCTCCGTCTACACGGGTGCCGACCCCGCCGAGGTCACCGGCCGTGGCACCGGTATCAACGACGAGATGCACGCGTGCAAGATCGACGTCGTCCGCCGCGCCCTGGAACTGCACCGGCCGGACCCTGAGGACCCGATCGGCGTGCTCGCCGCCGTCGGCGGGCTGGAGCACGCCGCGCTTGTCGGGCTGATCCTGGGTGGCGCCTCGCTGCGCACGCCCGTCATCCTCGACGGCGTGAGCGCCGGAGCCGCCGCGCTCGTCGCCCGCGCCATCGCTCCCGAGGCGCTCGCCGCGTGCATCGCGGGCCACCGCAGCGCCGAGCCCGGCCATGTCGCCGCACTTACCAAGCTGGGGCTCCGGCCACTGGTCGACCTCGACCTCCGGCTGGGAGAGGGCACGGGTGCCCTGCTGGCCCTGCCGGTCGTGCAGAGCGCGGCCCGCGCCATGCACGAGGTCGCGACGTTCGACACGGCGGGCGTCACCGAGAAGAGCTGACGGCGTCAGCACGTCTGCGACCGTTGAACCGATGGCCGGGGACGGGGCGGGACGGGCCCTGGCGGGTTCGTCCCGCCCCGTCCCCTTCCCATCCCGCCGGCACCGCCCCATAGGGTGTCCCCGGGGCCGCGCCCCACGCCCGACCAGCCGCTCCACCGCCGCAGCGGCAAGCGCAGCGCAATCGCACGAGGAGAGCCGCACCGCCATGGCCGAGTACGCCGAGCACGCCGACAACGCTGCGCACGCCCAGAGCCCGGCTTATCCCGTCGGGCTGCGGCTCGCCGGGCGCCGCATCGTCGTCCTCGGTGCGGGACAGGTTGCGCAGCGCCGCCTGCCCGCACTGCTCGCGGCGGGTGCCGAGGTGCTGTTGATCTCGCCGTCCGCAACCCCGTCCGTCGAGGCGATGGCGGCCTCCGGCGAACTGCGCTGGGAGCGCCGCCGCTACCGCGACGGAGATCTGGAAGGCGCCTGGTACGCCCTGATCTCCACCGACGATCCCGCCGCCAACGAGGCGGCCTCCGCCGAGGCCGAAGCCCGCCGGGTGTGGGCCGTGCGCAGTGACGACGCCGCGGCCGCCTCCGCCTGGACCCCGGCCACCGGCCGCAGCGAGGGCGTGACCGTAGCCGTCCTGACCGGCCAGGACCCGCGCCGCTCGGCCGCCGTGCGGGACGCCATCGTCGAGGGGCTGCGCGACGGTTCGCTCCCGGCACCACACCATCGGGCCCGGGAGGCTTCCGCAGGGCGAGTCGCTCTCGTCGGCGGCGGCCCCGGCGACCCGGATCTGATCACCGTACGTGGCCGCCGTCTCCTCGCCGAGGCCGATGTGGTCATCGCCGACCGGCTCGGCCCGCGTGACCTGCTCGATGAACTCCCGCCGCATGTGGAGGTGATCGACGCCGCGAAGATCCCATATGGCCGGTCCATGGCCCAGGAGGCCATCAACAACGCCCTTATCGAGCACGCCAGGGCCGGAAAAGCCGTCGTCCGGCTCAAGGGCGGCGATCCCTATGTCTTCGGCCGGGGCATGGAAGAGGCGCAGGCGCTGGCCGAGCACGGCATTCCCTGCACCGTCGTACCCGGAATCTCGAGCTCCATCAGCGTCCCCGGTGCGGCCGGCATCCCCGTCACCCACCGTGGTGTGGCCCATGAGTTCACGGTCGTCAGCGGCCATGTCGCCCCCGACGATCCGCGTTCGCTCGTCGACTGGGCGGCGCTCGCGGGGCTTCGGGGCACGCTCGTCCTGCTGATGTCGGTGGAGAACATCGGCTCCATCGCCGAAGCCCTCGTCCGTCATGGGCGTCCCGCCAGCACTCCGGTCGCGGTGATCCAGGAGGGCACCACCGCGGCTCAGCGTCGGGTGGACGCCACCCTGGCGACCGTGGGAGAGCGGGTCAGGACCGAGGGCATACGGCCACCGGCCGTCATCGTGATCGGCGCCGTGGTCGCGGTCGGACCGGAAACCGGCTGCTAGCAGCTTCAGTTGGCACCCTTCTCCTCAAGGCAAGGCAGTGACTCCGTGGCCGAACTCATCACCATCGACGACCCCGAGGACCCGCGCCTGCGCGACTACACCGGTCTCACCGATGTCGAGCTCCGGCGCCGCCGCGAGCCCGCCGAGGGGCTCTTCATCGCCGAGGGCGAGAAGGTCATCCGTCGAGCACGGCACGCCGGGTACGAGATGCGGTCGATGCTGCTGTCGGCCAAGTGGGTCGATGCGATGCGTGGCGTTGTCGAGGAGGCCCCCGCCCCGGCCTATGTCGTGAGCCCGCACCTCGCCGAGCGAGTGACGGGCTATCACGTGCACCGCGGTGCACTGGCCTCCATGCAGCGCAAGCCGCTGCCGGAGCCCGCCGAACTGCTGGGCATGGCACGACGCGTCGCCGTCATGGAGGCCGTGAACGACCACACCAACATCGGGGCGGTCTTCCGCAGCGCCGCCGCACTCGGCATGGATGCTGTCCTGCTCTCCCCGGATTGCGCGGACCCTCTCTACCGGCGCTCCGTGAAGGTCTCCATGGGAGCCGTCTTCTCCGTGCCGTACGCACGTCTGGAAACCTGGCCTCGCGACCTGGAGACCGTACGCGCGGCGGGCTTTCGAGTACTCGCCCTCACCCCGGACGAGAAGGCCGTGCCCATGGACGCAGCCGCTCCGCACCGGCTGGACCGCGTCGCACTCATGCTCGGCGCGGAGGGCGAGGGCCTGTCGGCCCGTGCCCTGCGAGCGGCCGACGAATGGGTTCGCATCCCCATGGCCCACGGGATCGACTCGCTCAACGTGGGCGCGGCGGCTGCCGTGGCGTTCTATGCGGTGGCGCCAGGCCGTCCGCAGGATTGAGCGGTGGCGGGGCAGGAAGGTGCCGACCCCGCCTGTTTCCTGGGACCCTCGCATCCTTGTGCGGCCGCGATGCCCAGCGCGACCAGCAGGGTCACCACGACGAACACGATCAGTCGCTGGCGCAGCAACCGCCGGTCGGGTCCCGGGCGGCGGGCACCAGGCGCCACGCCCGCACGGGAGCCGGTACGTGCCCCCGGGCGCGTACCGCCCCGTCCGGTGGGCCGTCTCTGCCCCTGAGCGTCGGCGAGTGCAGACGGGCGTGATGCGGAAGGGCCGGAGGGACGCGGTTCGGTGCGCTGCTCGGCGTACTCCTCGGCCCGCTCACCTGACGGCCGCTCAGGCCCCCGGCGGACCGGGGCCCGACGGCCGTCCGCCAGTCCGTGCGCCTCACGTGCCGCGATCTCCTTGAGGCGCAGTGACAGCTGGAGCGTGCTGGGCCGCTCCTCGGGATCCTTGGCCAAACATGCGTGCACCAGCGGTGTCAACGCATCGGGCACGCTCATGAGCTGTGGCTCCTCGTGCACCACGCGGTAGAGCATGATCTCCGAACTGCCCTGCCCGAAGGGGGAGTCCGCGGTCGAGGCGTATGCGAGCGTCGCGCCCAGCGCGAAGACGTCCGTCGCGGGTGTCACTGCCGCACCGCGTACCTGTTCGGGGGCGAGGAACCCCGGGGAGCCGACCGCCGTGCCGACGTGCGTCAGTGTGCTCGCCCCCGTCGCCCAGGCGATGCCGAAGTCGATGATGCGAGGGCCCTTGGGAGAGAGCAGGATATTCGAGGGTTTGAGGTCGCGGTGCACCACCCCCGCGTCGTGCACCGCCAGCAGTCCCTCGGCCAACGCCGCCCCGATGGAGGCGGTCTGAGCCGCCGACAGGGGACCCTCCTCATTGACCTTGTCGTGCAGCGAGGGCCCCGGCACGTATTGGGTGGCAAACCACGGCCGGTCCGCGTCCAGATCGGCGGCCACCAACCGCGCCGTACAGCCGCCGCGGATGCGCCGCGCGGCCGAGACCTCACGCGCGAAGCGGGAACGGAACTCCTGGTCCTCTGCCAGATCCGGCCGGATCACCTTCAGCGCCACCCGCTGCCCGCGCCGATCGGAGCCCAGGTACACCACGCCCATGCCGCCCGCGCCGAGTCGGCGGTGCAGCCGGAACGAGCCGACGACACGCGGGTCCTCGCGCCGGAGCCGCATCATCGTCATCTTCATCCCCGCTGCTGGTCCGTCTGACGTGCCACAGCTTACGGACTGACGGCCAAGTGCGCCGATAGGCCGCGCATGCGTCGGCGACCGGATTGTCAGTGGCGGGTGGGATCCTCGAAGAGTGGATACGGGGCACGGAATCCAGCGCCCCGACAAGGACGTCCGGACCCAAGGGACCGGTGCGGGAGGGGGATTGACGCAGTGAAGGGTGACCGAGTGGAGATCGTCGTGACCGTCGGAGTCACGACTCGAACGTTTGAAGTGACGGCGGACAAAGTCGGCCGGAAGGTGGAGACGACGGTTCACCGCGGCATGATCGAAGTGAGTGAAGTCACGAGAGCGGGATCCGTCGTGCGTACCGCGTGCTTTGCGACCCACCGGGTGCTGGCACTGGTGGAACACCCGGTGGGCAGGGCCTCACGAAGGGGCGAACACCGGAAGGCCCCTGCCCTCTCCGGGATGTCCCCGGGAAGTGACGCCATTGTCTCCACCCAGGGGAGTAGTCGCCCCGGGCGGGCGTCATCCTCCGGGAGGCCGTACAAGCGGTACGCGGGCATGACGCCGGTCCGAGCGACGGCCCCTAGTGTTGATGCCAAGCGGCGGGCGTATCACTCGTCCCCCGAGGTCAGACGCCCGCCGCTGTCGGACACCACCGAGCGGGACACGGCAGGGGCCCCCACAACAGGGCCGGGCACGGCGGGAGAAGGACGATGGCACAGGAGGCACCGCAGGCAGTCCGCACGTTCCACCGGGCGCGCGGATCCCAGGCCACGGATGCCTTCGGCCACCCGTCGAGCACGCGACACCCACTGGTCGCCCTGGCGATGGTGCTGCCCTTCGCGGTCTTCCTCGCCGTGGCCTTCGGCGGCTGGGACGCCGTCGTCATTCAAGCGTCGTCCGTGGCCGGGATGCTGGGGCGCTGAGCGCTCCGGACCCGGGAGAGCGGCCCGGGTCGGGGACACACCGGCCATTAACCCCGTGGGGACGGGGGTGCGGCGGACGGCACGACCGGCCGGGCGCCTGAAGAGGTGCCCGGCCGGTCGTGCGTGCCCGCTTTGGCACGGACGGCAAAAGGCCGGGAGCCGGAGCTCAACGCCCCGGCCCCCGGCCGATCATGTGCGCGATACTGGGATTGAACCAGTGACCTCTTCCGTGTCAGGGAAGCGCTCTC